>SKXU01000033.1 GCA_007128245.1 Candidatus Woesearchaeota archaeon | reverse complement strand
TAATATCAAGTACTCCGCTCCCTCCTTGTGTGAGCGTAACGTTTTGCGTGACAAACTCAAGGCGCGGTTTTTCAGCGACAAACACCGGTGTTTGGAGTGTGCGCGAGTACTGGTTTTGGTTTTCGTCGCGGTACACCACCGAGAACCTGATTGGGTGCTCTTGTGACGCCACGTCAGTATCTACATCTATTGTGATGGTTCCTTCTTGGTGTCCGCGTGCAGGAACTACGCCTAGGAATACTCGTGAGCTACTTGCAAAGCTAGGTCGAATCCCTTCGGGAAGATGTGCGACTACCTCGACATTGAGTGCATCTTTGTCTCCTGCGTTCATAATTGCGAACGTAAGTTGCGCTTCTCGTGTTCCAGGAACGATTCTGTGCGGATCAGCGTGCAGGCTACCCACTGAGAGTGAGACGGATTCACGTTTCACATCAATAAAGAATCGCTCTGAAGAATAGATTTCTTGCTCAACACCATCTTGCATCCAGCGTCCAATTAGCTCAAATGCATAATCTTGAGCGGGCGCGTCTTGCGCTATGCGCACACGAAATGTGCGTTGCATCGTCGTTCCCGCGTGCAGCGTTTCAAAGCGTCCCACGCCGTCACGGTCAATAACTCTAATGTATTCTTCAGTGGTGTGGTCTGCTCCTTGTAGCGTAAGGGCGAACCGCCAGTCTTGTGCAGCTATTCGCTCTGAGCGCACGGGCGGCACAGTAAAGCGTACGATCACGTCCACTGTGTCTCCTGCGGCGATAATAGCAGGGTCTGTTTCGATGGCATCAATCTGTATCGTGGCTGCTGCAAACGGCAGTAAGAGCGCCACAAGTCCTAGTATGTAGAGGTGTTTCATTGTGATTTCTCCGTAAGTAAAAGTATTGGGGGCAGCAACATGGTTGATGCGATAAACGTCATCACCACTCCGAGTGCGAGGACCAATCCGAGGTCTGCCATTGCCGGCAGCACTCCTAGGCCGAGCGCTAAGAATCCTGCGCTGGTAGTCATGCTCGCACCTAGTTGTGCGCGAAAGAGTTCGTTTACTGTTTTCTTCAGTGCTTTTTTTGTGCTCAGTGTTTTCTTGTATTCTGTGTATGAGTGAATGGTGTGGATGCCAAAGTCTATTCCTAAACCAAGGATCATTGCTGCGGCAACCATGGTAACGACCGTAATAGTAATCTGAAGGTACCCAGTAATTCCCATGGTGACGATGAGTGCTACCATGACCGCGATGAGGGGGATGGCAGTGCTTCGTACTTTTCGAAAGAGAGTAAACACGACTGCAATGATGAGAAGCATTGAGAGTCCTGTGATGCGCAAAAAGTCGCTCATGATCGTTGAGAATGTGGCTTGGTCAATTGCTGCAAATCCTGTGACCATCACGTCTACGCCAGGGTTTTCTGTTGCGCGAATTGCGTACTCAACGTCTTGGAGTGTGCGCGCTATCTGCTCAGCACTGGTTCCCGTGTCAGCTTGGACGTCAATGACGCCAATAAGGTAATCGTGGCTGATGCGAGGACCTGATAACTCGCTGTTGACTCCTACGACGAGTGGGCTTTGCTCGATGCGAGCGCCGAGTTCATCAGCAAAGGATTGCATCTCTCGAATATCAGTCACGCCACCTTGCGCATACAATACGACGTGTAGCATGTCTGCGCTGTATTGTGTGCGGGCATCATTCATTGCTGCAACGCTTTCTATCTCTGGCGGGAGAACATTTTCAAGGCTTGCCTCGACGTTGCCTACTAAAAAGAATATGCCTGGGATTGCTGCGAGGACAATAAGTGCGAATGCTGTGATAAACCACCATGGATGTGTGGTTTGTGCGTCACCAAGCAACTCTGAGAATCGGTCAATCATGAGGACTCCTCCTTGGTGAGCGTATACTCTTTTTCAATACCAAAACGCGCTTTTTTGCTCCAGTATGCGATGATACGCTCTTCTAGGACAAGAAGTGCTGGAAGGGCGAATAGTGTAAGGAGTAATGCGTAAAAGATTCCGAGCGCCATGAGAATCCCAAAGCGCCCCATTTCTGGCATTACTCCAATAAGAAAGCTTAAGAACGCCGCTCCTGTCGTGAGTGCGGTGACGCTGAGCGCAGTTCCTGTGTGCACGACTGCTTGCTGAATTGCCTGTGCGATTGAGAGTCCTTGTTTGCGCTCAAACTTGAATTTGTTCATGAGGTGAATGGCAAAATCAATTCCTATCCCTATTACCATAGCAGCCACTCCTCCTGCAAGGGTGCTGATTGGAAGGTCGACAAGTCCCATGGTGCCATACAGCCACGTCACACTCAGAGTCACGGTAAGTATGGGGATGACGCTGCTTGAGAGGCCAAATAAGAGTGCGGTGATGGCAAGCACGAACACCGTGCTCCACCAGCGAGTGGTTTGTTGGTCTTGTTGAATAAGCTCTCCGAGATGCTGCTGAATAATGGGCGTACCAGTGAGGTGCACTGATGCTCCTGGTGGCACTCCTTGGTATGCGATTTCTTGTGTGCGTTGCGCAAGACGCTGCATACGATCATTATCTGCTGCTGCGTCAGTATATGCGAGAATGAGCACTTCTGTCTCGTCTTGATTGGTGTGCAGATGACGTGGATTATTTAGGTGATGCTCTACACGTAGTACGCTTGATTCCTGCATGAGCAGGTGCTCGGTACGCAGAACGTACGCGTCAAGGTCTGCACCGTGGATGGTGTCTCGTATATACACGCTGTCAGTGTCTATGCGTACAAGAATGGCTATCGCGTCACGTCCAAGTCCTGCGTCTCGCAAATCATTAAATGCCGCTATTTCTGGCGTGTCGCGCGGCATCATCTGCTCAAGGCTTGCAACCGTGCGCACGTCTTGTGCAGGAATAAGAAAGAGAAGTGTGAGTATGAAAATAGTTACTAGCACAATGATGGGATTATCTACTTGAAATTGTGCGATACGTGCGAGGAGGCGAGCATAAAGGGACTGTTTCTTTTTCACAGTACTGTGAATTTATCGTTGTTTTATAAGTGTGGCGAAGTACTGCAAAAACCATCGTAGATATTGCAGTCGAGCGCAACACAACGTTATTAACAATTAACCAAAAAGTTATTAAATAGAGTCTTGGTCGCCTGCGTATGGATACAGAAACACTCATTATTGGAGCAGGAATCCACGGAACAAGTATCGCACACCGACTCGGAGAAAGCAGTAGAGTAATCGACCCGCAAGAGCCCCTTGCGCAATGGAGAAGATACACAGGAAATACAGGTATGACTGCACTTCGATCCCCATTCGTACACCATATCGGCATATCCCCAAACGAGCTACTCACATACGATGGACGGAATAAATGGTTGAGAAACGGCAATAAGCCGAAAAGACCTCGTCTTGAGTTTTTCAATATTCACGCAGGAAATATCGCACGAAAAATTCGTCCCAGATGGGAACAAGCCGCAGCAACGGCAATTCATCCCATACCTGACGGATGGAGAGTGGAGACAACCAACGGAGACGCCACTGCACGCAACCTCGTGCTCGCACCAGGGTTTGCAGCAAAACCACTCATTCCGGAGTGGGCGCAAGGACGAGACGATGCCTACCATGTGTTTTCAGACACAGACATTCAAGCACTTCCCGTGCGAGGACAACGTATTGCCATAGTTGGCGGAGGAATCACTGCAGGACAGGTAGCACTGAGCATGTATGAAAAAGGCGCAAACGTGATACTTGTATCGCGACACAAGTTGCGCCAACGAGATGTTGACTCAGACCCATGCTATCTCGAACCAGGATGCATGGAGGCGTTTTGGCAATTACCTCCACAGTTTCGTGTTCCTCTCGCACAAACAGAGCGTTATTCCGGGAGCATACCATGGGATGTGTATAGACCACTGACTACGCTTATCCGAACAGGAAAGATTCAGCACGTGATAACAAAAGAAGAACCAAACGGCAAGCTAGCATTCAAAGGAAACGACGTTGATATCGCCATCCTTGCCACCGGGTTAACGGGTGCGCCAGGAAGACAACTCACAAACCAACTAGAAGACGAGTACGGACTACAACACATACAAGGAATCCCAAATACCACGGAGTGTAAATGGGCGCCAAGACTCTATGTTTCAGGAACACTTGCACAAGCAAGCCTTGGACCCTTTGCGGGAAACATCGCCGGAGCTATGCGAGCAGGAGAAGCAATTCACGAGCACATTGAAGGTCAATCACCCTCAAGAAGGCGCTTGTACTCCTCATACCCCTCGGTGCGCCCACGAAAACCCATGCCAACAATATAGATCTCTTTACTCTCATTACGAGAAGTAGGGGGTTTTGTGCACTTAACAAAATCAAAGTGCTTTCTTACCTCAGCAAGGTATGCGTCAAAATCTTCTCCCTGAAAGATCTTAACAACAAACGACCCGCCCTTTTTTAAGCGCAAGAGCGCAATCTCAAGTGCTCTGACGCACAATAAATATGATTTATACTGGTCGCGTGAGTCGCCCGCAGTCTTGGGCGCAGCGTCCGAGAGCACGACATCCGCCACAGGAAGCTGATCAAGGACTTCTTGATCATACAAGTCTCCCTGGATGAAGGTGCAGTTATCCACAGGATGCATGCGCGTAAGATCAACAGCAGTAACGTGACCAAACCGTGCTGCAACAATACTCCACCCCCCAGGCCAAGAACCAAGGTCCAAGATGGAGTTTGCTTTGGCAAGAAACTGATACTTCTT
>SKXU01000110.1 GCA_007128245.1 Candidatus Woesearchaeota archaeon | reverse complement strand
GCACGGATGTACTTTCTGATTGTAGTGGAGCACAAAAAAGTGATCCATTCAACAGAACAAGACCTTCTGAAACAAGTTGTTTTGCAGCAATCGATGCGAACTCATGATTACGGTGGTCTCTATTAAGTGAGCTCCAGTATTTCTCAAACGACACAGGACTTTTCAGAACCGCTTTTAGGAGTTGTCCACGATGCCAGCGCACACTGCCAAGAAACGTTTTTTGCGAGCGCGTAGGCTCATCAGCAAACGTATTGTTCTGAAATGCGTGACAGGATTCTGATAAGCGACACGTCGCGCACGAAGGATTTCTCTTCGTGCAGACAAGTGAGCCGAAATCCATTAACGCATTATGCCAATCACGACTCCTGCCGAAAGGAACGCGCTTAGCAATGAACTCATCACTGACGGATCCAAAATAGCGCGTAAATACCCGACGCACATTCACATCAACCGCGGCAACATCCTTGTTATACGCAAAGGCGCACACCGCAGCAGCAGTGTACTCTCCAACGCCTTTAAGGTCTACAAGCTGCTCAAAGGAAGGCTTTGGAAAGCGCAAAAACAGTGATGCTGCCTGCCAAAGGTATTTTGCTCGACGATTATACCCAAGGCCCTGCCAGAGTGCAAGCACATCAGCAAGCGGCGCGTCATGCAAGGCGCGAGGACTCGGAAACGCCTCCAAGAACGCCTCGTACTTGGGAATGACGCGATCAACTTGCGTTTGCTGAAGCATCAACTCAGAAACCAAAATCTTGTATGGATCAGTGGTGCGTCTCCACGGCAAGTCACGCCCCTGCTGTTTATAAAACAACAGTATTGTTTCTTGAAACATTTTTGTCTTCTCGCGCAACTTTTTCGACGTCATCCGAACACTTCGCACTGAAGATGCCTAAACATGCATAAAAAGTGTTGGTCTTACTCCATGCATGAAACGCCTTTTTAGACAGGCCACAACACTGGCGCTTTGCGCACTTACAATCGGCTGCGCCGGAACGGTACGCTACTCAGAAAACACTCAGGGAGAACAAATACGGACAACCACACACGTATCCTCAAATTTTGTCTGGGGGCTTGCTGCGGGAGCAGCAGCGGGAGCTCTTGCATACCATATATGGAAGCATGAGGACGCCCCGACTGAGGATGCCATAGACCTGTTCATACGGCACAATTATCAAGAAGTGCGGCCTAGTGAACTGCCAAGAAAACAAAGTATCCAGGTGCCAACGCGTGAGCACAGGACAATCCTTAATGAACTCTACAGTCGCTACTATGGCTTGCCTGGACAACAAAAAGCAGTATACATGCTTGAGGATCAGATGAATCTTGTGGTGCAACGAGACCGTCTTGAGCGAGAAAACGCTCAGATGCAACGTCAGCCGCCCAGAACTGTGTTACGCGTGCAGACTGACACAGTATATGTTGAACGTCCAGTGCAACCACGACGCATACCTTTTGCAGATCACGCACTAGCCAGAGGGCTCCTCTCGCGCGTAGAAGACCATACATTGTTTATGCACGCTGAAAACAACACCTATGCTTTTCCTGGAGCGAGCTTGGTATGTTATCAACGTCCCACCCTCGAGTGCGTACCTCTCCCAAGAAGAGAACGATAAGGCACAAGACCACCATGAAACCACTGTATAAACTGGCTAGGATAGCAGCACTCGCAGCCACTGCATGGACGGGAGCAGGCCACGCTCAGCAAACTCCTTCTGAAAACTCGCACTGGGCGGGATACACATATCCACAACTGGGACTGAGCGTGTCGCTTTCACACGACCAAAGACCGCGATACGAACGATTTATCCAGATACACACAGGAATTGATCGACTAGACGCACTTGAATACCTCGCACTCAATCCTGAGTCGTGCACACTGCGACGCCCGTGCCAATTCACTACTGCGAGCAGAGCGGATATACGCCGAGCATTTAACACGTACCACCACGCAGACCCGCAACCAACAGGGGTGCGATGGAGCGTGAGAGACAAAGACAGAGTGCCCAGAGAATTCTTTGACCGCCCAACAACCACCACAGTAACCACTATTATCTACGAAACAACAGTCCATACAACCATCTACACAGAGCACGCACATGAGACTGTCCAAGAACTCATCGCACGCGCAGGACGCGCTGTAGGAGAACGTGCGCGCGCAGATGCCATGAATCTGCGTGTAGACACAGTGTTTGTTGCAGGGCCATCAGACACAGTGTACGTGAGAAGGCCGGCGCACACAGACACAGTGTTTGTCCCCGAGAGACTTCCTCAAGACACACTCCTGCTGGAGCGGAGCGGTAGAAGATACACATTCCCGGGAGCGACAGTGGTGTGTTATGAAGAGCCGCGCAGAGAATGCGTGCGCATCCCAGGACGCGAATGAGGGCGCAAGCTTTATAAAACAAGCTAAATTTGCCTCTGATACCCCATACGTACTGCTTTGGCAGGAGGGAATCACATGGAACAAGAACACGCACTAACCGTACTACGGACTGTTAAAGAAAAAGGTCCTTCTCGAAAGTTCACTCAATCAGTAGACCTCGTTATCAACCTTAAAGATATTGACCTTAAGAAGACGGATCAACAACTAGACTTGTATGTCACCTTACACTACCCATACGGCAAAGAGGTAAAGGTATGCGGTCTCGTGGGTCCAGAACTCTTTGATGAAGCAAAAAACTTTTGCCACCACGTAATTCGACAAGACGAATTCGCATCCCTTACGCCAAAAGACATTAAACAACTTGCTAAAGACTATGACTACTTCGTTGCCCAAGCAAACGTGATGCCACAAGTAGCGCAAACCTTCGGACGCATCCTCGGTCCACGAGGAAAGATGCCAAATCCAAAAGCAGGCTGCGTTGTACCTCCAAAAACAAACCTGGAGCCGCTGATTAAGCGACTACAGCAGACGGTGCGCGTGCAAGCAAAAAAAGATCCTGTACTCCACCTCAAAGTAGGTTCGGAAACACAAGACGAAGCACAAGTAGCGGATAACATTGCGTACTTGTACAAGCAAATTACTGTACACCTCCCACTTGAAGAAAATAATATCAAAAATGCACTTCTCAAACTCACTATGGGAACGCCGGAGGCACTCAAATGAGCCAAGTAGCGCAGTACAAAAAAGACGTTGTCACCGACTTAAAGGCGCTCATGAAAGAGTATCCGATCGTCGGAGCAGTAAATATGGACGGTCTTCCCGCACGACAACTACAACTCATGCGAGAACAACTCAGAGACACCTGTGTTATTCGCATGACAAAACGAAGACTTATCAAAGTAGCACTAGACGAGTCAGGAATCGAAGGTATCACGCAACTTGAGCCACACCTTAAAGGAATGCCAGCACTTCTCTTCACAAAAGAAAATCCCTTTACCCTCTTTAAAACACTCAAGAAAAACAAGAGTCCTGCACCTGCAAAAGGAGGACAAATTGCTCCCTCAGACATCAAAGTCCCTGCAGGAAAAACACCCTTCGCACCAGGACCAATTATTGGAGAACTCGGAAAGTTCGGCCTCAAAACAGGTGTTGACGGAGGAAAAGTAGCGGTAAAAGAAGAAAAAGTGGTGTGCAAAGAAGGAGAAACAATCTCCGCAGCACTCGCAGGACTGCTCACACGATTACAAATCTACCCCATGGAAGTGGGACTCGACCTGACTGCAGTATATGAGGAAGGAGAGGTTATTGGCAAGTCAGTCCTTGACATTGATGAAGAACAATACCTTGCCGACATCACACAAGCAGCAGCAGGAGCATTCAACCTAGGAGTAAACGCTGGCATCTACAACGACACGACAACGCCAGTAATCCTACACAATGCGCTCACACAAGCAACAAACCTGTCAGTAGAAGCAGCATGGCTCACAGAAGAAAACGCCACAGCACTCTTTGGACGCGCACACGCGCACCTGGCAGCAGTGGCATCACACTTACCTGAAGAACTACGCCCAGAAGGCCTAGCGGTCGCACAAGCAACCGCTACCGTTGAGGCAGAAACAGACACGCCCTTGGAACCTGATAAAAAGGAAGACGAGGAAGAAGAAACAGACACCGCAGCAGGCCTTGGAGCACTATTCGGATAAGGAGGAAAGAATACAATGGAATACATCTACGCAGCACTCACCATCCACAAATCGGGTGGGAAGATAGACGAGGAAACACTCAAGAAAGTCCTCTCCGCTGCAGGTGCAAAGGCAGATGACGCACGAGTAAAAGCACTCGTCGCAGCACTAGACGGAGTCGACATCGACGACGCAGTATCAAAAGCAGCCGCAGCACCCGCAATCGCAGCCGCAGCAGCTCCCGCAGCAGCCGCAGCAGCACCGGAAGAGAAAAAAGCTGATGACGCTAAAGCAGAAGAGAAATCTGATGAAGAAGCAGCAGCAGGACTTGGAGCACTCTTCGGATAAATTTTTTTATCTCTTTTTAACACAACAGACGTGAAAAGGTATGAATGACAACGAGATAGCGCAGGCAAAGCAAGAGCTTAAAACGCTTCAAGATGAGATAATCGCTCAAAAAAGAGAATTATCAAAACTCAACGAAGAAAAAGAAAGCTGGTTTCAGAAACGAGCCGAGATAGGAAGCAAAATAGCTGAACACATCAGGCAAGTAAAAGACACTAGACAAAAACGAGATGAGCTCACAAGCCAGGTTCGCGAAGAAAAAAAGGAACGACGAGAATTCTCGCAAGAGATTCGAG
>SKXU01000053.1 GCA_007128245.1 Candidatus Woesearchaeota archaeon | reverse complement strand
CCGTCTTGCAAACATG
This sequence comes from Candidatus Woesearchaeota archaeon, assembly GCA_007128245.1. Lineage (GTDB taxonomy): Archaea > Nanobdellota > Nanobdellia > Woesearchaeales > SKIA01 > SKIA01. The sequence goes on along the minus strand of SKXU01000053.1, from coordinate 4,708 downwards.
AAGAAGTATCGTGAAGACAAGTTGGTTGCGCACGAGATGCGACTACGAACATATCTGTCCTGGCTTGAGTTACCGCGAGAAGTAGTTACACAGATACAAGCGTTTTATCAGCAACACACAGGACGCAAAACTGAATTTTTATAAATGACCAACATATCCACGTGGATATGAGATGGGGAATTATGCTACTCGCGCTCGCAGTGTTTGCGGGGTGCACCACAGGAGCAGCAACACAGACAATGACAGAACACGTAGTATTTGAGACCACACAAGGCACCTTCACCGTAGAGCTTGACCGAGAAGCAGCACCACAAACAGTAGCGAACTTTCTTACCTACGTTGAGGATGGACACTACGACGGCACAGTCTTTCACCGAGTCATCCCAGGGTTCATGGTACAAGGAGGAGGGTTTACTCCTGACGGCACCCAAAAGCCAACGATGGCACCCATCCCGCTTGAGAGCCAAAACGGTCTGCGAAACGATCGAGGAACGGTTGCTATGGCGCGAACCAACGTACCCGACAGCGCGACCAGCCAGTTCTTTGTGAACGTAGTAGACAACGACTTTCTTAATTACGCCCCAGGAAACCCAGGATATGCTGTGTTTGGGCGCGTAACGGAAGGAATGGACGTGATTGACGCAATCGTCGCAGCCCCCACAGCAAATCAAGGCATGCACCAAGACTGGCCAGTAGAAGATGTGGTCATCACGCAAGCATACATTCGTTAGGGACAAAAAGCTTTTTTAAACACTCCTTGAAAGAAAAAGGTTGTGGATGAAGAATTAGTAGAATACGTGCGTACGAATCGCGAGGCAGGCTTTAGTGACGAGGCCATCATCGGGAGATTACGCGAGGGCGGACTTGATGAGCAAGAAATACAAGAACTCTTCGCACAAGCAAATTCTCCTCAAAAAGAAACAAAAGAGTACGTTCCGGCAGGGTTTTTTCGGCGCGCAATCGCATCCCTTATCGATATTGCGCTGCTAGGCACTTTTTTACTTACCGCATCCTTTATTGACGTCGCACTCAACCCCCCCACAGGACTTGAGCAATACAGTCCCAGCACAGGATTGTTTGTCATGTACTTTCTGCTCACGCTTGGGTACGCAGCGTACGAAATACTCCTTACGGCAAGCTCATGGGAAGGAACTCTGGGAAAACGGTTGTTCGGACTTACCGTGCACACCAAGCAAGGAGAACGCCTGCCAGTTACGATAAGCGTAGCACGGTTTTTTCTCAAACACATCCTCTTTATCACCACACCAGCCGTAGCATTTACGGAACGAAAGCAAGGTGTGCACGACATGATACTAAAAACAGTAGTTGTACGCAAACAATAAATACTCAGTGCACCCGCACAATCACATGAAACAGTACCTCGCCTTACTCGCGCTTATCATACTAGCAGCTCCCGCACTCGCAACAGAAAACATTTTTGATCACACACTCTACTCTGCGTCAAGCGTCACGCTCGACGTAGACATCTCAAACAGCATACACGTGACTGGACAAGCACAAGAAGTGCGCGCTAGACTGTTTTACTTCCCAAAAGACTTTGAAACCCAACACGTGCGCAACGTACGAATACAACCCGAAGCAACACCCGAAGAAGACCACCTCCTGTTCACCTGGCGCAACGCGCAAGGAACACTCGAATTCTCCCATCAAAGCACCGTCACCAGCACATTCCACCAACCACAAATACGAGAGAAAATACTCTTCCCCTACGCGTTTGTACCCCCAGAAAAAAGCAGATACCTCATCTCCGAAGAAATAATTCGAATAACCCCTGCCATCAGAAGACAAGCAGAAGAAATCATCGGAGAAGAAACAGACGCTGTACGCGTCGCATTCCTACTTGGAACGTGGGTGCAAGCAAACATCGAATACGACCTCTCAAGCGTAGCAGTACAAGCAAGCATGCCCTCAGACTGGGTACTCAATAACAGAGAAGGCGTGTGCGAAGAACTCACGAGCCTATTTATCGCGATGCTACGAAGCCAAGGAATCCCCGCACGCTTCATCTCAGGAGTAGCGTACACCAACCTAGAAATTCTTGATACAAACTGGGGACCGCACGGATGGGCAGAGGTGTGGTTTCCTGACGTAGGATGGGTTCCGTATGACGTGACGTACGGACAATACGGCTTTGTGGACGCAACACACATCGCCATACAAAAAACAACTGACGCAGCAACCAACGCTGCAGAATACAGTATGCGCAGCCGAGGAGGAGACTTCACTCCTGAGCCACTCACACGAGTATTCACGCTGGTAGACAGAGGTCCTGAGCGAACACCAGATATCGACTTGCGACTCAGACCAGCGCTTGAACACGTAGGATTTGGAAGCTACAACCGCATCGACGTAGACATCATCAATCGCAGAGACTACTACATATCAGCAGACCTGTACTTTGGACGAACAAACGGCCTGACATCACTACAAAACACCACGAGCATCCTGCTTGAGCCAAACCAACAAAAAACACTACATTGGTACGTGAACGTAGATGAAGATCTGCGATCAGGATTCGAATACACCTTCCCGCTACGCGTGAGCAGCAACGTCGGACGAGAAGCCGAAACAGAGTTTCGAAGCACGCAACAAGGAATGCACGCACAACGAGAAGACATCGAATTAGAAGAAGCGAGCATCACACGAGGACTCGCATCAGATATCGAGTGCACCTTCCCAGAAACAGTATTTGCTGCAGAGCCATTTAGAGTGACCTGCACATATCCTGAAGTAGTAGAGCTCTGCCTTACGCAGTGCGTACAAGGAACAAACATCACACAAACATTCTCGTTTACACGGTTAGGGGCGCACACCGCAATCGCACGAGCTCAACGAGGAGAGTCAAGCACACAAAAAATACTGACCTTCATCGTCGTTGACGAACCGCAACTCGCACTGAGTGCGAACGCAACAAGCCCTGTAGGGTATCAAGACGAAGTCATTATTCACATTCAACTAGAAAAAACATCAGTGACAGACCCACAAGACATCCTCGTAACATTTGAAAACCGCAACTTCTTTGAAGAATTCACTGTTGAGCGACTCTCCTCGCGACACACCATAGAAATCCGCATCCCCGCACACCACCTCACTGCGCACAACGAATTCCTCGTTACTGCGCGCTACGACGCATTTGAAGAAGAGATGAGCGAGCAAACAACCATTGAGGTGCTCGTAGTTCCTGAGAGTTTTGGCGAGCGGATGGCACTGATAAGCAACAGATTTTTTGCGTGGCTAGACAGACTATTCTCATAAAACCATATAAACAGCCAGTCACTTCACACAGGTATGACACAACAATTCCTCGTTCCTGATACAAGCGTGCTCGCAGAAGGCATCGTCACCACGCACCTTGAGCATAAACACATAAGCGCAGACAAAATACTGATTCCACGAGCAGTAGTTAATGAGCTTGAGCACCAAGCAAACCAGAATAAAGAAACAGGATACATCGGTCTTGAACAAGTAAAAGCACTCCGAGAAGCGTACGAAGTAGAATTTACTGGTTCACGCGTAGGACCACAAGACATTCGCCTAGCAGGACAAGGAGCTATCGATAACATTATTCGAGAAACAGCACGTGAATACGGCGCAACACTCATGACAGCAGACCGCGTGCAAGCACTCGTAGCAGAAGCTATGGGAGTTGCTGTGGTGCTCGTTGAATTTGAGATTGACAAGAAAAGCCTTGAAGACCCCCTCAAAGAGTATTTTACCGAGAACACCATGAGTGTGCACTTTAAAGAAGGCAGCTCAACAATCGCAAAACGAGGAAAGCCAGGAAGCTGGACGTTTGAAACCCTCAAACACAACCCCACAACAAGCCAGATGCAGCGCCTAGCAAAGACCATCGTGCAAGCAGCGCAGCTACGCAAAGACAGCTTTATCGAGATAGAGCGGCCGGGAAGCACGATTGTGCAACTAGGCAATTACCGTATCGTCATCGTAAAACCGCCGTTTGGCAGCTGCTGGGAGATAACTGCGGTGCGGCCTGTTGCACGACTCTCACTGGATGATTACGACTTCCCAGAAAAATTCAAGGTACGCCTTGCAAACAAAGCAGAAGGAATACTCGTCTCAGGAGCTCCTGGAGAAGGAAAGAGTACCTTCACACAAGCACTCGGAGAATTTTATGCGCAGCAACAAAAAATCGTGAAAACCGTAGAAAGTCCGCGAGACTTAGTCCTTCCTGATACCATTACGCAATACAGCGCCACACACGGAAGTCCAGAAGAGATTCGTGACGTCCTCTTACTAAATAGGCCAGACTACACCATCTACGATGAGATCAGAAACAACCAAGACTTCCACCTCTTTGCAGACATGCGCCTGGCAGGCGTTGGCATGATCGGTGTTGTACACGCAACAAGCCCTGTTGATAGCATCCAGCGCTTTATCGGACGCATAGAACTCGGGATGGTACCGCACATCATCGACACTGTCGTCTTCATTAAAGCAGGAAAGATCAACAAAGTATACAGCCTCTCAATCACCGTCAAGGTACCACACGGAATGACCGAAGAAGACCTTGCACGCCCTGTCGTGACAGTAAAAGATTTTTACACCGACAAAGCAGAATACGAGATTTATCGCTACTCAGACCAGACAAGCGTCATACCCGTAACTGACGATGGAGGAGCAAAGGCCAATCCTATGCTGCAGCTGGCAGCAAAAGGCATTGAGGACT
>SKXU01000093.1 GCA_007128245.1 Candidatus Woesearchaeota archaeon | reverse complement strand
TCTCACCACAACAAAAAGTGACTTGATACAGTGTTTGATTCGTTCCAGAGATAACTTGATTGGGGATAAAATTCTGTACAACCAACATAAATCAAAGAAATAAAAGAATAAAGAAATGCTTTGTGGCAACATGTCCAGTGGAAAGTTACTACTTCAGCGGTACGACTTCTGTCTTTTTGACCGTGCACGCCCACGCCGGTTAGGCTTCTTGGGTTCTTTTCTGCGCACGTCTGCGACAAGAAGTGTTCTGTCGTAATCAAGGAATACGCTTTCTAGCTTGTCGTTGTGTTCAACGAGTGCTTTTGCTATTGCTAGGCGTGCTGCGTCTGCTTGTCCTGCGACGCCCCCGCCTTCTGTAGTAACGTGAATATCTACTTTTGCTGCTGCATCTCCTGCGAGAATGAGTGGTTCCCGTACGCGTAGCGCGTACATTTCTTGGTCGAGGAGGTTGAGTGGTACTTTGTTAATAGTTACTTTTCCTGATCCTTTGCTCAGTACCGCTGTTGCGCGTGCTGATTTTCTTTTTCCGCTGGTGAGCGTGTGCGTTTCTTTTTTGCTCATACTCTTCCTCCGAGAACTCGGCAGAGTTCTTGTACTGTCATGTATCTGAGTGTTTGTGAGTGTTTGATGTGTGCTCCGTCGATTGATTCAGCTTTCTGTTCTTCTGGGTTTCCTATGTGGCACATAACGCGTTTATATGCTTCTCGCCCTCGTGCGGTGTTCATCGGGAGCATTCCTTTGATGATTCGTCGCAAGAAGCGATCTGGCATACGTGGGAGGAAGGGTCCCCAGTGTGGGCCTCCTCGTTGGTATTGTTCTTGATATTTTGCGATAATGGAGTTTTTGTTTCCTGTGAGGACGGCTTTTTCTGCGTTCACAATCGTCACTGTTTCTCCTTTTAGTGCTGCTTTTGCAACTACTGTTGCGAGTCGTCCTACTTTGAGGTCTGTTGCGTCTATGATCATCCGATTATTCTCCCAGAGCCTTTCGGGTTTTTCTTCATGAACTCTTCAATCGTGAGTGCGTCGCACTTTGCTGCTTTGAGTTTGTCAAGTGCTGCTTGTGAGTAGCTGTGCGCAACTACGGTGAGTTTGTGCGTGACTTCTCCATCTCCAAGGACTTTTCCTGGTATAACGACGATTTCTCCCTCTTTTGATACACGACTAATACGCGAGAGGTTGACAGCTCGTCGTCTGCGGCTGGACATATCTAGGTCCTTTGCTACCCTTCTCCAGAAGGGAGTTTGTTTTTCTGCCGCCTCCTTGACAAGGCGGGTTCGTTGGTTGTTCATGGTTTTTTGTTGTGATGAGGGTGAAGGGGTTCGAACCCTCGCAGGCACTAAGCCACTAGGCCCTCAACCTAGCCCCTTTGACCACTCGGGCACACCCTCATAGTGTTTTTGAGAGTTCTGCGAACTCATCTAGTTGTTGGTCATATACGGTGAGTGCTTGAGTGATCATCTCTTGGGGAGAGAGTTGTCCGAAGCTTTCCACAAAGAGGACGTAGTCTCCGTCTTTTTGCTCTACAGTAATTCCATCGATAGGTCTGTCTGGCATGTGGTGTGCTTGTTTGATTGCGAGTTTGTTGTTTTTTACTTCAAACAGTTTGGGATACTGGTTTGCAATCTCTTGCGGATCTTTTGGTTGTGTTGTGATAGTAATGTGTGGGTAGTGTTTGTACCATACGTGTCCTGGACTCCATTTGCTGTGTTCTTCTCCGATTCCGAGTCGTGCGGTGGCGATGAGTTCCATATCTTGTCCTTCGACAAGTTTTGCGATGGGCATGTCTGTGTGTACAGGAGTGATTTTCTTGTCTTTGGAGACGAGTTCTTTTGCTTTAACTACTGTTGTTTGTTTTACTTTTGGAACGCTGAGAGTGAGCTGTACTTCTACGCGCGGATCTCCTGTTGGCTCCGTCCACTCTTCTTTTGGAAGCGTGTATGTTTCAAGGTCGGTAGTAAGTGGGATGAGTCCGAGTCGGTGTGCCACCATTTCATCGTACAGGATGGAGTTGTTTGTTTTGAGCTCTACGAAGTCGATTGCCATTGTTGGAACTTTTGCGGTGATGTATCTTCGCAGGGTGTTGATGTATGCTGCTGTGGTGTCGCTGACACGAAGCGCGAGCGTACCGTTTTCTTCTCCGAGTTTTTCTAGCTTCATACTCTTCTTCCTCTTCTTCCACCTTTTTTTCTGCATCCGTCGTGCGGGTGTGGTGTGACGTCTTCTATGAGTCCTATTTTGAAGCCCATTCTACTCAGGCTTCTCACTGCAGGTTGGCTTCCAGGTCCAGGATTGCTTGGTCCGTTGTGACCTCCAGGAGCGCGCACTTTAACGTGTAGTGCCGTGATGCCTGCTTCTTTTGCGATTTCCCCTGCTTTTTTTGCTGCAGTCATTGCTGCTGTGGGGCTTGATTCGAGGCGGTGTTGTTTGACTACTTGTCCGCCTGATGCAAGTGCGATTGTTTCACTTCCTGTGATGTCTGTGATGTGGATGATAGTGTTGTTGTAGGATGCGTATATGTGGCATACTCCCCATCGCGTAACGTCTTTACTCAAGGTTCTTATCCTCCTCTGAGAGTTCAACTAATTCCGGTTGCTCTTCTTGTTTTTTCTCCACCACTTTCTTTTTTTGTTGTGGAACTTCTTCTTGTCTTCGTTCAGGATGGTCCTCATTTCCAAGCTTGCTTGTTGTCTTAAAGCTGATGTGTGCTTCTTCGCTAACAGGAACGAGGTATCCTGGCGCGTTTACGACGCGTCCATTTACTAAGATGTGTTCGTGAGTAATGAATTGTCTTGCTTGCTTTGCTGTTCGTGAGAGTCCTTTCTTGAATACAAGCGTTTGTAGGCGTCGCTCAAGGATGACTTCTGTATCATATCCTAGGACGTCTGCGAGGATAGTGTTTTCGTCTGCGAGTCCATATTTTTTGAGTTTTGCACGGAGTTGTTTGCGTTGTTTTTCCGCTTGCTCAGGATCCATTGAAGGAAATGATTTTATTTGATCTTTGAATGATTTGAGAATAGATTCTGCTTTCCAGAGTTCTTTTTTGTTTGTGAGAGCGAATGTTCTTTTGTATCCTCTCTCAGCATCTATGCGCTCCTTGTTCCATGGATGCATAGGAGTGGTGTACTTTTTCCGGATGCGTTTAATATCTCCCATCTATCGTTTCTTCCCCTTGTTTTTTCTAAAGTTACTTTTTGTGCGTTGTCCTCGCACAGGAAGGCCGACTGCGTGTCTGATACCTTTGTATGAGCGGATTTTCTTTTGTCGTTTCAAATCATTTTCGTGCGTAATGATGAGGTCGTTGACAATAACGTGCATGTCCTTTCCTGTTTCGAAGTCTTTTCTTCGATTCATCATCCATGATGGAAGCACTGATGTAAGGTCTTCAATAACAACTTGTAACTTTTTGATATCAGCATCTGAGAGGTTACCCAGTGTTGCTTGTTTATCCACACCTGCTTTTTGACAGATTGCGTGTGCGAGCATGTGGCTTACTCCTTTTATTTTTGTCAGAGCAAGCCCTGTCTGTTTTCGACCCTCAAGGTCCGTTTGTGCGACGCGCACGATGTGTTTGAAGTCTTGGTTTTCTGCCATGGTGTATTGTGAGTGCAAGAAGGTCGTTGTGTTCGCCCTCTAATCGCTTGCACTCGGGCGTGATAGTGGTGCGAATCTGAAAGCATTTAAAAAGGTGTTGGTTTATGGGGCTTAGTCCGGAAAAGAATAAAAACCCTCACTGGCGAGGGTGATTTATGATGAAACAAAGCACACTACCAGTGAGAGATGAGTACGAGTTATACACCGAGATTAAAGAACTTTTCCATGGCGGCGCACGCCGCTTGCACAAAAATCATTACGGACCAAAAATCTATACTGAGCTGCAGCGCACAGCGCTGCTCATCTTGTACGTGCGTAGCAAATGCAGTTTGCGAAGGTTCTGCGAAGTTTACTTGATGGAAAGTCGTTGGCCACAATGGCTTGGTCTGCGAGAAATCCCTGCTAAGAGCACGTTGCATGATTGGCTAAAGCAAGCTGATATGAGTTTTCTGCGAAAACTCAATGAACAACTACTTGCTGAAGAAAAACCATCCACCATGGCGATTGACGGCACAGGAATGGATGCGCGCCACCGCAGCAAACACTATGAAGATCGCATACGCGCAGCACCGCTCAAAGGCCCCAAACTTGATGTACTAATAGATACAGACACTTTGCTCGTGCACGACTGGAGCCTACTAATCAAACCAAGAAGCGACGTGCACGTCGCAAAAGGAATATTGCAAAGAACGCCGCAACGCGGCGTTCTCATCATAGGAGACAAAGGATACGATGCAGAAGAACTCTACGAGATGTGCTATCATAACAACAGCCGATTTTTTGCGCCAATAAGAAACGCTCCGCGAACAGGAGCGCCGCCCAAGCGCCTTTCATGGTATAAAAGAAAAAGCCATCGCATAGCCACCGATTATCATCGTAGAAGCCTTGTAGAAAGCGCCATCAGGAGTCTTAAAGCAAGAGTGTGCGCACTCAGAAGTCGCCTACATTACATGAAAAAACGAGAACTCGCACTACACGTGCTCGCAAGAAATCTCGAAATCAAGATATCTCTCTTGCTGCGCCATATACACATGCTGGTTCGCTTCGCTCACCAAGCATAAACAAATCATTCCGGACTAATCCGTTTCGCGCTAAAGCATAACACTCAAAAACTTGTTTCTTTTCCGTGTTGTTATGTATGAAGTTATTGTGCAAGAAAATGTGGTGCTAGCCACTGACACGCATGCCTTGCGCCTT
>SKXU01000048.1 GCA_007128245.1 Candidatus Woesearchaeota archaeon | reverse complement strand
CTCGAGCAATGGCTTCGTCGTCTTCTGCATGCAAGATGCGTATCTTCTCCGTCATGTCAATGAGAAAAACACCGTCTTTAACTACTTTATGGTGGTATTTGTGTTGATGGCGGAATGTTTAAAAACGAACTTGTAATCTATTTTCCTGCTGCCGCGGTCGCATAGCCTGGTATTGCGCAGGATTGCTACGAACGGTTCCTCCAAGAACTGTCCGTCAGATCACCTGGCAACTATCGCAAACATCCTGTTCCTTACGGAATCGTGGGTTCAAATCCCACCCGCGGCGTTTATTTCTTTTTCATATCAAGTTCCCAGACTGTCTTGTGCGTGCGATACACCACCACAATCAATCCCAAGAACATGACTGCGAGCACGTAGGGCAGCGCAAACGCCATGTATGTTCGTCCAAAAATAATGATGAGGGTGTTAATAACAATAAATACGAGTCGTATCTCTGTTGGACCGAATCCAAGATAGGCTATTTTGAATGTATTCGTTGCTCCAAAGCGCAAAAACGAGTTCACCATAAACCCAGCGACTAAGGCCAAGATCAACAATAATTCAATATAGTGCTCTGGAGGCAATAAAATGGCGTATCCAATAATGATTGCACACAAAAAGATGTAATCAAGAAAGTGGTCCATGTAAAACCCCCAGCGTACAAGGCCGGTGTTGCGCACACGACCAACTTCTCCGTCCAGCAGGTCAGTAAGGTATTGCAGCGCAATCATTGCCGAAGCCCCCCATAACCACTGAATATTTTGTAGCGCCAGATACGCAAAGAGCACTAAGAGTGCGCTCCACGCAATAGTACTCAAGGTTAAATGATATGTTTCAACGCTCTTTGGGACAAGAGGTACTAAGCGAGCTTTCAGACGCGTCTCAAGCGTTCCGAGCAGTCCAAGCCCGTCTTTCGTGTCCATTCCCATACAGTACGCTCTTGCGTTGCGCTATTAAAGTGTTTCTCCCGAACGGTTTTAATGGAGGAATACTTGTGCGGTACTTCTTGGTATGCGTGGAGATCTGCCTGGGGGCAGTCGTTTTTGGAGTGGCTTTGGTGCGGCTGTCGTTATTGGGGCGATTTTGGTGTTGATGCTCTCTCGCACTGCGTGAATCCACTAAAAAACCAAGGTGTTGTTACTGCGCTATACTCACACAATGGTTTTATACTGTCTTATGGATGAATTGTTGTTAAGTTAGCACAAGACTTTCTTGACAAGGTATACACTATGGTTAATCCAAGAGCTGTTGCAGCATTAAATGCAAACATTGCCCGTTTGCAAGAAAAAATTGAAAGTGGTCAAATCCCTGAAGATGAAGTTGAACAAGCAACTCAGAGTATTGCTGATTTGACTGAGAATCTCAGTCGCTGGGCTGACAGAGGAGAGTAATTTTTCTCCTTCATTTTTTTCTTTTTTTTTCCAAAGTTTTTTAACTATCTTCTTTCGCTATCTTTTGTATGAAGAGGGGTGGAATAGTTGATGCTGCTAAGTATGCTGCTCCTTTCTTTTCTCGATACAAAAAACGCATTCTTGTTGGGTTAGTCTTGGGTCTTATTTCGACCTTGCTCTTGCATTCTCTCCCACTAATCTTGCGCTACATCATTGATTTTGTCATCCCTGCGCAGGATTCCTCCTTGTTGTGGCTGTCGCTATTGGGGATGCTTGGCGTGGTAATTGCTGGAGTGATGTTTTTGCTGATGTACATCTACAATAACCTCCTTATTAGGGAATCTATCTCGCTGGATGTCTCTGCGCATATATTTTCACAGCTTACCTATGCTTCTCCTGCTTCTATGGCTCGTTATCGCACTGGCGATCTCTTAACAACAGTCAATAGTGATGCGGGTGGACTTACAGGATTTGGTATGCGTATTATTGATGACATTCCAATGAATGTTGTCTTGTTACTCTACATTTTTGGCATCTTACTGTTTTTGGATTGGCGTTTACTTGCGATTAGTATTGGTGTCATTCCGTTTATGGTTGCTTCTCAGTTACATTTTGGGCGAGTGCTTAGAAAGAAGAGTGATGTGTTACGAACGGTCGTCGGGGATTTCATGAGTTATCTTGAGGAGCGCATACGCAACCTTAAGGTCATTCAGGTATTTACTCAAGAACAGGCAGAAAATTATTTGTTTCAGCAACGAGGAGAGGAAATAAAAGAAAAAAGTCTCAACATTGCACTCACTCAAGAAGCTGCGCTCGGTATTAGTAGTTTCTTAACTCATACTTCGGTTGCTGCGGTGCTTGGGGTGGGCGCATTTATGGTGATGAGTGATACATTGTCTTTAGGGTCTTTGTTCGCCTTTTATGGATACCAATTGGCTTTATACTCTCCTGTGAAAAAACTCCTGTCTACGTATGTGGGTCTTAAGCAAGGCACTGTATCAGTAAGTCGCGTCCATAGTTTTTCTCAGCGCGCACAACCTCTTGAGAGTCTGACACCTCTTAAACCGCTTCCTGATGACGTGCATGAACTTGAACTCAAAAATGTGTCTGTGCAGATTGACGACCAAGTATTGTTGCGTTCAGTAACTGCCTCGTTTGCGCCTGGTCAGATTATTGGTTTGGTGGGGACGAGTGGTGCTGGGAAAAGTACGTTGCTTGAATTGCTGTTCCGATTCATGGATCCTACTCAAGGTGAGGTGTTGTATGGTGGAGAAAACATTCGTCAGTATCGTGTTCATGACTTTCGCTCCCAAATTGCGCATATTCCTGCTCAGCCTCAATTGTTTAGTGATACCATTGAGAATAATATTAGGTTCGGCGTGCGCAGTGCAACCCGGCAGGATGTTATACATGCAGCAAAATATGCGCACATACACGAGTTTATTGAATCGCTCCCGCAGGGATATATCACTGCCCTAGGAGATGTGCAGGATGAGTTGAGTATGGGACAAAAGCAACGTATCGCCCTTGCGCGAGCAGTATTAAAGAATCCGAACATCTATTTATTTGATGAAGCAACATCAGGCCTTGATGTGGCTACTGAACAAGAAGTGATGCGTAATTGGAAAGTGCTGCGCGACCATCAAAGAACGGTAGTTGTGGTAACGCACAGGCTCTCTGAGCTGGTGGACGCAGACCTCATCTATGTTCTTGATGGCGGTGAAATCGTTGAGCAGGGAACGTATGCTGAGTTGTTGCAACAAGATTCTCTTTTTCGAAAGCTGCACGGTGGAGTTCAACAATGAGTATAATAAAGGACGCCTCTTCGGCGACTATATGGAATTCACACAAGCACTTAAGTGGCGCTACGCTACAAAACAATTCGATTCGACACAGAAACTCTCAGAAGACGTTGTACAAGCAATTATTGAGGATACTCTTCTTTCAGCAACAAGCTTTGGACTGCAGCCGTACGAGATGATCGTCGTCTCAGACCCGCAGGTGCGCGAAAAACTCAAAGCAGCAAGCTTTGGCCAACCACAAATCACTGATGCAAGCCACGTCATCGTCCTCGCAGCCCGCACGGACGTAAGCACAGACATGGTTGATCGCTACGTTGAGCGAATAGCTGACGTGAGAGGAATCCCTGCACAAACACTTGACGAGTACGCTGGGATGATGAAAGGATTTGTGAGTCAACACGACCAACAAGCACTCACGACATGGGCGCAAAAACAAACGTACATCGCTCTTGGAACCCTCATGGCAGCAGCTGCTGTGCGAGAAGTTGATGGGTGTCCTATGGAAGGATTTAATCCGCAGCAATACAACGAAATTCTCGGCCTTGACAACCTGACTGCAACCGTCGTATTCCCGATTGGTAAGCGCTCATCCGAGGACAAGTACGCAGAAGCTGCAAAAGTGCGCTGGCCTACAGAGGACGTCGTACACAGAGTCTAGACATGCAGCCGGTCATCGTGTTAGGCCAGCAGCCAAACGGTATTTTGCCAAAACGATTTTTTATCGCAAAGCTACGCACTGCACGACGCTTACAACAAGAACTTGGCGGCCGTATTATCTGGTTTTGTCACGACGCAGACCACGACCCGCAAGAGACTCGCACACGCATCCCGTCAGACCAGCACCCAGATGGGTTTATTGAGATAAACTTCTCTTTTGCAAACAAAACGCAGCGAAAGTTCACTCCTCTTGCTCACAAAGCTGTTGGTGACCTCTCAGTGATTCGTGAAACGCTACGCCACCACGCGCCCTCAGTCCTTGATGCGTTTGATGCTGTACAGGCACAAACAGTTGCTGATTGGTGCATTCAGATGTACCAAGAACTTGGCCTGCTCGATGGAGTTGAGGTTGTGCGCTCATCCGACCCTGCGTTCAGAAAAAAAGCCGTTGTGGACGATCTTGAGCGAGGATGGTTTTATGACACGCAATGGAGCGGTGAGATTGTGCGCGCACGACTTGAAAATAGCAGGTTATCCTTGCACAGAGGAGGGGATGCGTACGAAGACCTTGGTGTGCTTGAGGACGTTGACGTTACGCGGATCAGTCCTGGCTGGGAGAAACGTTTTGATTGGATGCAATCAGTGCTCGACGCAACACACTACGTCGCAGGCGCCTCTGAGCAAGAATACCTAGCAGGAATTACTATTACTCGTCCGGCAACGATGGTGTCTCGAGAAACAATAGATGACCCTAGTCTGGCATTTATTCCAGAAGTAACGAAAAATTAATGGGGAGCGGGTCGGGGGAGATGAATCCTTCTGTGTAGCGGTCTTTTCTCATCACAGACTGTCTGCGAGCAACAAGGTATTCAAGGACTTTTCCGTCCGCAATTGCTAGTTGAGATGCGTGCTTTGCGCACAGCTCCTCAAATGATTTCATGTGCTCGGTCACATCAACAAAGCATGTTGGTTGCTCGTGGGATCCGAGCAT
>SKXU01000004.1 GCA_007128245.1 Candidatus Woesearchaeota archaeon | reverse complement strand
CACGCTGGAATCGAAAGAGACTCGAGTACTGTCTGTTCACACTCATGCAGAAGTATCTTGTGAAGAGCTATTTAAGTATTCTGTCATGCCTAGAACGTGGCCTGCCCCTACTACTGCAAGGATGCGTGCTTCGGGTAGTTGTTCAGAGAGTTTTTTGAGTTTGCGCACCATGTACACATTCCTGTCCTCGACAAGAACGTTGTATAAGGCAGGGCTGACTTTTCGCATCTCCTCAATGGCCTGCGTCACAAACGCTTCATCGGGTTCTGCTCGCAGATCAAATTGGAGTTTTTTGAAGCGAAACACACTCAGAAACACACGTATCTTCTCCTTGAGCGTGAATGCTGTTGAGAATTTTCGCAGCGTGATATGAATTGGTTGGTCAATAAGCGCGAGTTTTAACTCCTTTTTTGATGCCGCAAGAACTGCTTGTCGCATTTCTTCTCCTGGCTGTATCCCTATGCGTCCACCAAGGTGTTGTTGCACCCAGTGACCAAGCTTGGCGAACACCGCTCCCGAAACGCCTACTGCGCGCACCAGTGCGAAAAAGCTCACTTTACGTTTGTCCTGTGAAAAGAGTTGCTCAAGGCGCGCACGGTCAAGCTCAATTGCGATCACGTCATACTTTCCTGATAGTATCTCGTTGTGTACGCGTGCCGCACTCTTTGGTGAGATGTGGCTTGTTCCAAGAAGAGTAATACTCATAGGTGTGAGAGCGACGCACTCTTTATGTATTTTCGCAAGGATTACGTGTTTTTATGCTTCCACCGTCCCACGCGTAGTGGGCGTATCTTCCTTCATGTGTGCGAAACGCCCTCGCGTCAAAAGGGTCTGCGTGCACGCCATACACAGTAATCACTTGTCCAGGTGTGATCTCGCTGTGTGGAAAGGGTATATGGACGACGACTTCGCCTGTAGGTCGGGAGGTATGATTATCAATAGAGTATGATCCTGCATGTCCTCTCACACGCCCCGCAAACCAAGCTACCTCTCCTGGTCGTGCGTCTTGAATCTCGGCTAAAGAGCGTTCTAGTTGAGAAGTAAATTCGTAAAACTCTTTTGCATCCCAGAGGGCAACTCTTGGGCGAGAGGAGCGTGCATACGGACTGAAGTTGTTGGTATCATCTCGAAGTTCCTCGACACTCGGAAGTCCTAGCTCAGGGAGCTCTTCATCAGGGTATTTTTTGAGTAGCTTGACAAGATGTGAAATTGGGTCCACTAACATTAAAATGGAATAAGCGGTTGACACCTATTTATGTGTTTCTATCCACACCACACGTCTGCGTGACGATAGTCTTCTTCTTCAAGGTCTTCGTAGGGTTTTCCTTTCTGAAAATGTCGTTTCATGCGCTCGTTTGCGTCCGTTGTGACTCCTTCGTCAACGAGCATGCGTCGTTGTTTTCGCATGAGGTCGTCTAGGTTTTCTCCTCCTCTGATGTGCAAGGCGAGCATGTCTGTGTATTGGTAAAACAGTGGATTAACAACTCCTTTTTTCATGAGAAAAATCTTAAACCGGGGACTTGCTGTTTCTCTGCGTAGTACTTTGTATATTGGGTCGTTCCAATTGTATTCTCCGTAGAGTGTGTGTGCGTCAACGCTAGACATAGTCGTGTATTTTCCCCCTGTTTATGATGTCGTTATAGTCGTATTCATCTTTGAGTTTGATAAGTTTGCTTTTCATATGATCGGAAACGTATCGTTTCTTTACGAGTCCATACCCGAATTGTCCGCTCGCTTCTGCTCCAATACTCTCAAGTAAGTGGTAGAAGTCTTGTGGTTCTTGTTTTTCAAAGAATGGATGAAGTATTCCTAGACCTATGTGTCCTGCAAGGGGGATGTCTATCTCATCACACCATGAAATGATGTCATACAGTTGTTCTCCTGTTGCTTGACAATCCTCTATGTAGGGGTATCCGTTCTCCGCAGCAACATCCCATGCGCGCGCTCGTGCATCCCAGATGGCTTGTTGTTGTTCCTCGTTTACGAGCTCTCCTTTTTCTGATGCGTACTCGATGAGGAGGGTGTGTTTTGCTTGCATCCCTAGTCCTTTTGCGAGTGTAGGGTTGATGTATTCGAGTGAGAGGATTGTGAGGTCTTGTGCGTACTCATCCACCGCAGCTAATAGACTTGTTACGTCGTCATATGTTTTTTGTGTGCTTGTGAGTTTCTTTGGTCGAGGATAAATCTGTATTTTGGCGCGCAAAATGATTGCTCCGCATCCTTCCATCCCGATGAATTCTTTGTTTCCGTCCACAAAGTGTTTTCCTGTTCCGTCAATGATTTCTATACTTAACACGTGTTCTTTGATACGTCCGTTTTTGTGGCTTCTTCTGTCGAGTTGATTGGTTGCGAGCAACGCCCCGATTGTTGTTGAGGTAATACTTTGCGGAGTGACGGGGAGGGTGTAGTCGTGTTTTTCTAGGATGTGTTGCAGGTCTGATACCACCACTCCTGCGTCTACGTGCACCCATCCTTCTTTGAGGTTTACGGTGTGTGTTCGGTCAAATCGTGCCATGTCTATGACGATTGCGTTTTCTGGTACTACTTGTCCGAGTGCGTTTGTACCCAGTCCTCTGGGTACGACTGGGATGTTGGTTCTGTTTGCGTACGTCAAGATTTTTCTGATGTGCTCTTCTGTTGATGGAAAAAGCACGATGCGTGCTTTTCCTTCTCTTCCTGATGCATCGTAGCTGTACGCAAGTAAGTCGTTTGGATTATCGAGTGCTGCTTGTATGCCAACAATGCTCTCAAAGTGTTCTCTCATATTTCTACTAACACCTCTGAGAGTTCTAGTACGTGAGCGCCGCTTTGTCGTTTAAGTTGAACGTAATCTTCAGGACTGTCTGTGATGATGGTTTTTGTGGGCGCCATACGTACACGCCTCATTGCAAGTTTTGTTGCGAGTCGCGGACTGTTATTTACAAGACCGGTTGATGTGCCTAGACATTGGGTTGCGTGTTTATTCTCGTCAAATTCTACGAGACTAAATCCTGCTCTGAGCAGAATTGATCTTGGTTCTTGTACTATTCCATTTCGTCTAACTTGGGTGGTGTTGTCATGAAAACAGGCTTCTCCAGTATTAAATTTCTGTACTTTCTGGAGTTGCTCTGCGACGAGTTGTGTCGTATGTTTTACTTCAAATTGTGGATAAAATGTGTGAAACATGTACAGTGCTTCTGGACTTGAGGTAATAATTGTTTTTACGCGCATCTTCTCAAGGCGTGCGGTGAGGGATTGTTTGTGCTTCTCAAATTCTTCGTGATATCCTTGATCCCAGAGCGCCCAACCTGTATTGATATCTTCTACTACGTCAAATGATATGCCAAAGTCTGATAAGATGCTCTTCCAGTTGCGCACAATCTCAGGAAAGTATTTAGATAGCGTATTTCCTGGGTAATAGATGGTTTTTGAAAAGGAAAAGAGTGGCATGAAGATGTAGAAGTATTGGGTGTTAATAAACTTACGGTCAAAGCGGCTGATTCATGTATTTCGCAAAGGAAGTAGCAAGGGTGTATGCTCTATCATCGAACGCCATCTGATAGGTTCTATCACCTACTAACCGCTGTAGTGGGAGCAATTCTAGGGGGACGCTGTCTTCATCAATTACCGTGACAGAGTCATCATGTCCTAGTGTTTCTCGCGCTAAGCGAGCTTTCGGGGGTCGCATGGTGTCAAATGAGGCGGTTAACCGCTCTTCGAGAAGTACTTGTACTCCTTCTGTTCGCGTCCAAGCAAGTATTGCTCGCTGTCCTCGCACGTCAGATGTGTGAGGGATGCTTCCATTGTCATCCAAGGGGACTCCGATTCCGATATATGTCATGAATATAAAATCCCCTGGGGGAGCCCTGCGTGAGGGCTAAGTCCCCAAGGGAAGAGGTGAGCTAGTGAGTATTCTTTAGTGCAGGAAATGCGATGTCAAATACTGCTGCGATTGCTTGCGTAAAGTAGGGCGCGTTAATCCAGATTCCTACATCATATGATGGGTGTACTTCGTCGTCTGGCATGAGCATAAATACCATTTCTGCTCCGTCTGCGATGACGAATCGTGCGTTTACTTCTTTTGAAACATGTACTGTGATGTAGTCTGGTTTCTCTTCAGGAGTTCCTGTAACAATTGCTTTTATGCGCACGCCTCTTGCTGCTGCTTGTTCAAAGTCTCGTTGGAGATAGTCTATTTTGCGTGCGAAGTCTGTGGGGGTGGTCATGAGCAGAATTTCTTTTTCTGCTGCTTTGATGAGGGTGCGAATTTGGTCGTAGATGCTTGTTCTGTTGCGTAGTGCTCCTGAGAGGTCTTGTGGTTCTATCATCTCTACTCCTTGTGAGTGGAGGGTGATGAGTTCTCCGAGCACTTCTGAGTCTTTCAAAGAATCCATGTTCTTTGCTTGTCGCTCTGCGTCTTCTTTGATTTGTTTTTTTACTCGCTCCAAGACTTCTTCTGGTGGGAGTGCTACGTACTTGATGGGTTTTCCGAGTTTTTGTATGATAAATCCTTTTTTCTCTAGGCTTTCAAGAACGTCATAACTTCGCGATCGTGGGACGTTAGCAATGTCTGAGAGTTCTCCTGCGGTACTTACTCCTCGTGAGAGAAGGGCTGTCCAGAGCTTTGCTTCATAACTGTTTAGTCCAAGCTGACCGAGTTGTTTGATAAATTCTTGCGTGACTATCATGTAACTACTAGTAAAGAGTGATTAATATATAAAGGTTTTGATTGTGAGTACTTGTAGGTAACGCCAAACGACATAAGATCTCTTGAGAGTTGTACCCCTTCATTTCATATGGAATACTTTAATTCGCACGCACACGTGCGCAGCCCTTTGAATTCCCAGATCGAAGTGTCTGATCTAATACTT
>SKXU01000099.1 GCA_007128245.1 Candidatus Woesearchaeota archaeon | reverse complement strand
GTTGCGAGCACGAACACCCATTCTGGTGTTGGCGTTGCAAAGTTTCTAAAGTACGCAGAAGAATTTTTTTCTCGCACAATAATCGTTGATGCCATAAGGAGCGTGGTGAACATGACAATCAGCATGATAAAGTATGGGAACATGAAGGCAAAATCATCTTCTTGACTCGTTACGGGTTCCACCACGGGTTCTAAAGGCCTGGTAAGGTCTGTTTGTGTGATGTTGAGTGCGAGGCGCTCGCTTGCTGCTGTGAGTTGTTGCGACACCCCACTAATATCTTGTAGGGGTTGCGTCATTGCGTTGCGTACTTGCGTTGCTTGATCGCTGACTGCTTGTACTGAGGTGCTCGCTTGTGTTGCTTGCTGCTCAATAGATTGCATGCTTTGCGCGATGCGCTCAAACACCTCTTCTGCTCTGCTCGCATTAGTGCGGTCGGTAAGGGTTTCAAATTCTTCTTCAAAAAACGTCACGAATTCTCGTGACTCGTTATTACTGTTTTGTCGGTAGCTGCGAAGTACTTGCTGCAGAAGTTCTTGATACTCTTCTCGAAGGCCTAGTGAGTCTTCTTGTGCGCGCAACAAGTCTTGCTCAGAAACTGTTTGTACATCCACACGAATCCCTCTGATGTCTTGTGCGAGGATTTCTAGTCGTTCGTGTTGTTGCAGCAAAAACAGGTGTGCCGCGTCAAGTTCTTCTTGCTGCTCAATGAGCTGTTGTCGTGTAATGCTAACCGTAGTGAGTAGGTTGTCTGCGAGTCCTTCTCGCAGGGTGCCTGTTTGTGTTTCTAGCTGACCCGTGATTTGATCAATCACTGCGTACACCACGTTCACATTTGATGGATCAACATAGATAGTTGCTCGAGGAGGCGTTGCTTGTGTGAGTGATACGCAGCTGATGATGACTCCTCGACGTACATCATCAGCACAATTTTCTTCATACTCAACAACTCTGAATGCTTCTTTGAGTGCTACCACGTACTCATCACTGTTGGGAAAGTCTTCTGCGACCACTCCTATCACGAGTTCTTGGTCGGTTGCGTTAGTGAACACGAGCCCTACCATGAGGACAAGGATCAATGGTCCAAGCAGCACTGCTAGCGTTGATGATTTGCTTCGAAACAAGAGTTTGAATTCCTTGTTGATAATTGCGTGCAGCTTACTCATTGGTCTTCCTCCGCAAGCTGCATAAAGACGCGATCAAGGCTGCTTCGGTCAACAGCAATGCTTGTCAAGCTTTCTTTTGCGCCCGACAATGCTTTGATGACGTGAGGAAGCGCTTTCTCAGCGTTTTTTGTGGTAATAACAAGTTCTTGTCCCTCTTCTTCCACGCTCTCAATTGTTTTGTGGGCAAGCGCTTTTTTGAGTTTACGATATTTTCCTGGATAGGTTTGTACTCTGATGTGTTCTGTGTCGATAAATCGCTTCTTGATATTCTCTGGTGAGTCTGTAGCAATAACTTTTCCTTTGTGCACGATGCATACGCGGTCGCAGAGTTGTTCCACGTCTGAGAGGATGTGGCTTGACACGATAATCGTGGTTCCTTGTTCGTTTATTTTTCGTATGATATCCCAGATGTGCGTTCTCAGGAACGGGTCAAGGTCTGCGGTTGGCTCGTCAAGAATCAGTATTTTTGGCTTGTGTATGATTGCGCAGGCAAGGTCGAGTCGTCGTTGCATCCCTCCTGAAAGGTTTTTTGCAAGTGTTTCTCGACTCTCATATAGCTCCATGAGTTTGAGCAGTACAGTGCCTGTTTTGTTAATCTCTTCTGGCGTGAGGCCGTGTAAATGTCCAAAGTACGCAAGGTTTTCTTCCACAGTGAGATTGTGATACACGCTCGGTATCTGGCTTGCGAATCCGAACACGTTTTTTACGATTTCAAGATTGTTTGGTACGCTCGTGTAGAGTTCGTGTTGACGTCCTTTAAGAGCTGTTGATCGCAGGAGTACATCTCCTTTTTCTGGCTTGAAAAAGCCTATGAGAAGACGCAAAAGCGTGGTTTTTCCTGATCCTGACGGGCCGATAATGCCAAAGATTTCTCCTTTCTCAATAGCGACTGATGCATCATAGAGTACAACGTTTCCGCCAAGTATCTTGACAACGCTTTCTGCACGAATAATATCTTTACTCATACCAACCCCTTTTAAACTGTGTGTCGGGGGAGGTTATTAAGCGTTTCGGGTGCTATGCGCGATACCGCATAATAAACGTCGCAAGCAGAATTCCTGCGAGCATCACAACTGCTCCAAGGAGTATCCACGGCCACACGAGCGGATCTGCTGCTACCGGGACGGCCATTGTCATGTCGGCTTCCATGCGTGCCATCATAGGAGTTGCTTGTGGGGCGGTAGGAAAAAAGAAGATTGCTGCAGCCACGGCAACAGAGAGTCCTAGGCCAGTAAGTGCTGCTGGAAGACTTGCAAGAGGGTTGGTGGTGATGATGACGTGTTGACTTGCGAGTTTGTAGTGACGCACTTCTTTTCCTTTCTCGCTGTACGTGTACTCCTCGCTATGCACAAGCCCTGCGTCAACGAGGTTTTGCATGTTATAATGCACCGTTGAGAGAGGAACGCCAAGCTCTTTTGCAACCGCGCTCTCGGACTTGCTCTCTTCTGAGATACAATCCATGATGCGCCGTGCAGTGTCGTTTGCGATGAGTTGCGCAACACTTTTCGCATTCTGTGCTGACAGTTTAAGATGCAATACTCCCATACACTACGTAAATCAACTATTGTTTATCAAGGTTTGCCAGCGAAGTATTTATAAAGCACTTTTGTGACGTTCACTGCATGCGTCGAGTACTATTGCTCTTGATTCTTGTCTTCTCTCTTTCATTAGTAGCATCAGTTTCATACTCTTTTGATCGGGGAGAAACAAGATCTATTGTTATTGAGGGAGTTCACTACGATATTTCTTTTGTTGAATCCGATGGTGTTCGATCCCGGTTCGCAGTAAATAATGAGCTCACTCAATCGCTTAGAACTGGAGAGTATGGTTTTGCAGGTGGCCTATTTGTGCAAGCGGGTCAGATGAGTGGTTTGGGTGTGCAGAGCTCTGGTGGCCTAGTTGAATTTTGTGTTACGGCGCCTTCGCAGAGCCATTGCGCCTTGAGACACGTGCTGTTTGAACAAGAGTCTTCGACATATTTTATTGAAGGGGGAGGAGACGTAGAGGTTTCCTTGATTTCTGTGTCTGATGGGGGTGCTCGCTTTGAAGTAAATGGAGTGACTACTAACGTTATTGCTTGGGATCCCGATCGCAATGTTCCGGTGACGTTACGTGCTGGAGAGGTATTTTTGACTGTGCATGACATACTCAGAGCAGGTACTGACGTTACTGCTCGAGCCGCGTTTTTATCTCCGCAGCCTCTCCCTCACTTTCCTACTACTCACACAACGAGTTTAGGTTCAACTCAGGATCCTCAAGTGCTCGCATATGTTGATGTGAATGAGGAACTTTCGCGCGAGTGGCTGCAAGTGCATATGCGTGAAGTACTTAGCAGCGACTTACACTTCACAGTAAAACCTGTGGCGCGAGACCTAGGGATGGATACAGATATCATTTTATCCCTTTTGTGCAGTGCAGAGCAAACTGCTTTTTTTCCTTTTTTATATGCACTCGTCGATCAACCTCGAGGCGTGGATGCGAGAACTAGATTGCGGGCGGCAATAGCACGCTCTCAGGTGTCCGAAGCTGAATTAGATGAGTGTGTACGTGCTGACAGGCCTGGAGCTGACATTCAAGAGAATAAGCGAGAGTGGATGCACATCAACAATTACGGTCCTGTGCCAGTATTTGTTGTGGGCGACGACGTGCTCACAGGTTTTGTATCTGTGCAAGACCTCTCGCACGCGCTTTTTGTAGAACCAGATACGCAGACAGTATTTCGTTACGGATTGGTTGAATATTCTCCTGTAAGGTCTTCGATTACTGAGCGTCTCACTTCTCTTTTTAACACGACCCCTGAGCGCGTTACTCCTGATGTGTTTGATCCTAGTAGTTTTACTACCTCGCTAGTGTTTATCGTTCGAGACGACATGGTGCTTGCGATGATTGGGAGGAATGCAGTTAATGAATATGGGCGGCTTCTGATGACTGGTGCTCAGTTGTTTGAAGAAGCAGGCTTTCGGGTGCAAAGAGTGACTACTGATGATGCTGTTGATACGTCGATTGACCAGTTATTTGAGCAAGCAAGGTTTACTGGAGCTCCACAACCTATTGAGCCTTCTCCTCTACGCGTACACATCACTCATCCTTCATCTGCGGAGCGTGTTTCTGACTCTCTTGAAGTGCGCATCTCTACACAAGGTGACGTGTCTAGAACAGAGTTTTTTGTTGAAGGAACGCAAGGAGGAATGCTTTCTTCGTTATCATCTGATGGTGCTCGTCACGCGTCATTTGATGTTCGCAGCCTTCGAGGAGAACAAATACTTGTCGTTGCTCGCGCATATGATTCTGCGGGTTCATATGTTGAAGATAGAGTTCTTGTTCAGCGACCACTTCTCGAAGACCCGCGAGAGCCTGAGCCCACATCACCCGTTCCTCCTGCACCTGAATCCACTCAGCCAGTACCAAGTGAGCCTGTCGTGTGCGATGGATGTAGCGTAGATGGACGCTGCTTAGCAGTTGGTATGCGTTTACCGCTACGAGGAGAACCAGTGTACTGTTCATTATCTGGTGAGCTTGGCGAGCAACGACCGTTGCGGTCTTCTTGCGACAATAACTTTGAGTGTCAAACAAACCAATGTAGTAGCGGCATCTGCGTGGATTTAGTTGCAGAAATTGAGGAAGCGCGAGGGATGTTTGAGCGTATCGCTAATTGGTTTGGTCGCTTATTTGGTCGCTGAGAGCGTGAGTGAATGCTTCTTGAAAGGCTTCAAACTG
>SKXU01000092.1 GCA_007128245.1 Candidatus Woesearchaeota archaeon | reverse complement strand
TGTCATTCTGAATGTTGGTTGAGTTCCTTCACCGCGTATATCTTCTCCGATAACATACATCACAACACGATCTATACCTTCAGAGCCGCGGCCCACCACAGTGTATGCTCTATTGGGCTGAAGTACTCGTCTCGCTTCTACGATATCCTGCCCGTCAATAGTGAGGTAAACAAAGTATTCTCCAGATGGTTCTCCTGGGGGAATACCATCCTCTGTTGCGTGCGCGAGTGCGGGAATCGCTACTAGCGCGACACAGATACACAGTAAGAGTGCTCTCATCCTACAATCACCTCTACCGTCGCTGGTTGCAGTCTTCCTTGTGAGCAGCACACTTGGTTTGCTCCTGGACAGCTGTAGCGTAGGTTTTGTCCTTGTGGACATCTTCCGTCATCAAATTCAAGGCATACTCCGAGGTTTTGCTCGCATTGCGATGTTGCAACATCTGCATCTCGCAACGATCCTCCCACCAATAATACGCTAATTACTAAGACGATGAGCGCAATCACTACTGCTACCACAAGGTTTATGCCGAGTGCAGATCCTTTTCTCATCTGCGCACTTACCAAAAACATGGTTTATAAGCATTTCTGCGAGTAACGCATTTAAGCTAGTGTTGTTTTCTGTCGTGTATGAGACAGGTTGCGCGTCACGTCTGGGTTCGCGAGCTCCTTGAGGGCTGGTATGAGGAAAAGGAGGGTTGGGAGCCTAACATCCTTCACACAGGCAGAGGCCCTGTTTCTCGTGTGAACATTATCGGTTCTCTTCTCTCTACTGGTGATCAGACCGTGCTTGATGATGGTACGGGGCAAATTGCTGTGCGTGCGTTTGAGGCGATTCCTGGTTTGAATCAGGTGGAGATGGGCATGTTTGCTCTTGTTGTTGGTCGTCCTCGGATGTATCAGGATCAGGTGTTTGTTATTCCTGAGATTATCCGCGCGGTGGATCCTGCGTGGGGTTCTCATCGCAAAAACGCTCTTGGCAAGGTACGCTCTCCTCCGCAAAAACCTACTGCTCCAACCCCTCCTCCTCCGTCTGATAACGCTGCTGAGCATGTCATCTCTGTGATTTCTGGTCTTGACGTGGGTGATGGCGCAGATATTGATCGTGTGATTGAGCAGTCAGGGCTGGGTTTGCGTGCGGAGAAGATTGTGAATCAGCTTCTTTTGGACGGAGATATTTTTGAGATTCGTCCTGGCGTGGTTAAGGTGCTGTAAGGCCTAATTCTTCGTAGAGTTCTTTTCCTATTGTGTCTGCTTGGAGTGTGAGTGTGTGTTTGTCTGTGGATTCTCTCACGTACACGTCCACTTCTCCATAGGTGTAGTGTGTTACTGTTGACTTCCGCTCGTGTGCCACTCCGTAGTGTGTTTTGAGTGCTTGTGCTTGCTCTTGCGTGAGTGATTTTTCTGCTACCACATCGTATCGGTGTTCTTCTTGGTGCAGTCGTATGAGCATGGTGCTCGTCTTTCGGGAGACGATCTTGAGTATTTCTTGTTCTGGTTGGTGTAGGTAGGTTTCTTGCTCGTCGTATACTTCTTTGAGCTTGCAGCCGTGTTTCACTAGTGCGTCTTTGGTTTCTTGTACGTCTCGTATTTCTTGCGCCACGCGTTCTTGGTGTGTGCTGAGTGCTTCGTCCATTATCTTGGTACGCAATGATTTTTTTTATGTCTTTAGTAAAAAAATGGCGTGATGAATGCTTCCCATACTCCTGCGATAAACAAGATTGCTATGGCGATGAGTATGAGGTCTGCTGAGTCTAAGACGATGCGCTCAAACTTCCTTGTGTTCCAGTGGTTTCGTATGGTTGCGACACTGATGATTCCTCCTGCGAGTCCTGCGATGATGTACGCTATCATTTCTAGTGATCCGTGGATTCCGTATCGTAAGAAGATGGTATGTGCGCCTACTACTGCGTAGCTTTCAAGTGCTGACACTCCTGTTGCTCCGAGTTGTGATACTCCCACGCGTATTCTGTCTCCTATGGCTACTCCGAGCACGCTTCCGTTCCACACGAGGATAAATATTGCTCCTGCTCCGTACAAAAAACTAAACAGGATACAGAATAAGAGTACGTTCATATTGTTGAGAAAGATGCGTGTGAAGAATGCGAGTTGTGCGGAGCTTTGTCCGGTTACTTCTGTTGCTGCTCCCGTGATTTGTATGTGCGGGTTTATTTTTTGCAACGTATCTATTTGTGCATCAAATGTGTTGTAGAGGGTGTGTTCTGGTGCGAACAGAAAGATTCCTGCTATTGTCAGGGTTACTCCGCAAAAAAGCAGAAAGTATGCGAGGACTGCTTTTGAGTGTTCTTTGAGGAGTATGACTTCTTTTTCTTCGTAGTAGTCTTTTTCTTCTTCGTATTTGATGATGTTGTAGAGGAGTGGTATGCATGCTGCGGTGATGAGAAAGACAAATACCATGCTTGTATAGTCTGGCCATAGCCATGCAGAAAGAAGGTATGCTACGAGGGTGTAGATCGCTCCGTGAAGCAGTAACCAGGCAGGGTGGGCTTCTGCTTTGTACGGGTTACTGAATGTTTCTAAGACCATTGTGTGTGTTCTGGATTGTGGTCTTTAAAAAGGTGTTACTTGCGTCCGTAGACATCTTGTATGCGCACGATATCTTCTTCGTCAAACTCTCCGTACGCGATTTCAAGGATCAAAAGGTCATTGTCTGTTGTTTGTATGCGGTGCACAGTTTGTTTGGGGATGAAAAAACTATCTCCTGGTCGTGCTGGGTGCGTATTCTCTCCTATAATGACTTCTCCTTGTCCTGTGATGACGCGCCAGTATTCTTCTCTGTGGTTGTGGTATTGGAGGCTGAGTCTGCTGTGTGGCTTGACGTGTATGTGTTTAACAGTTGTTTGCTCGTTTTCTGTGAATCGCTCAAAGTGTCCCCATGGTCGTTTTTCGATGTACGTTTTTTTCATTGTACGGGCGCTCCGCACAAAAGACATGCTGGATCGTCGTTTACGCGAAAGTTCCTGCAATTGGTGCAGTAGTTTTCAAGGCAACGTGTACACGCATATTTCTCTGTCATGGTACGATGTGCGTTGATGTTCTCTAAAAAGTTTTTGTATTTCTATATAGAAATTTCATCCCTTTTTTATAGGCATCATGGTGCCTAATGGTGTGTTTATTCGCACCAAAAATATCAAAGGCAAGCAGTATGCGTATCTTGTCGAAAACACGTGGAAAAACGGTCGGTCACGGCAGCGCGTGGTCTCGTATTTAGGAAGGGTGCTCGCGCCCCCTCCTGCTCCCGCGCCAAAAATACGTTCTGACGAGAAAGATATACTGTCATCGCTCATCGAGCAAGAACTTATCCATGTGGAGGAGGAATACGTGTTCGACAAAGACAACACGTCTTTTTCCTTCAAAAATCGTCCTGTAGTGTTTGAAATAAACGGAGGATTTTTGTGTGCATACACGCTCCAACAAATTATGGAGGCAAAAAAAGTACGTGATGAAGACCGTCCAGGAACTGCGCTTGCACACGCGTTCGCGCACGCAGGACTACGCATACCAAAAGACGCATTCATCACCTACTACACGCAACCATGATTTTTCTAGTGTTTCAATTCCTTGACCTCTTAACTGCGTTCGTACTGATAGGAACAGAAATGGGTCTTGTCAGCAATCAAATCTTGTTTTATCACGCATCATACCTTATCGGAAAAGCCATCTGGTTTTTCAAAGACCCATTCTCATGGATTGACGGTATTATTGGACTGTATTTGATTAGTATGATTTTTGGCGTGCGATCATTTTTTAGTTATGTGTTCGCAGCGTATTTCGTGTATAAGTTTGTGATGTACTGGATTCTCAAACCCTAACTTGTCAGCCATTTACTATACGCCCACGTCATAAACACCGCCAGGATGAGACTGAAGATAAAGAGTGGTCGTGGAGCAAACACTGCAAACCCTCCAAATAACACAATAAAGGAAAGGGAGAAGACGTAGGCATACTTTGACCACCACAGCAAGTGCAATCCATCTCCTGGCGCGTAGCTTTGCGCTGTTTGGAAATACCGGATTTTTACCAGTGCATTGAGTAATTCAAACGGTATAAACCCAAGGATTGCATGCATCACTGCTCCGATAGTAATCACTCGAAAGATCTCCACTCCGGAGAACGCAAATAAGGAGGAGAACAGAAATATCATCAGGATGCTCGCGACCAGTCCTCCCATAGCGATCATGGCTGCTTCTGCGGGGTTGTCGTATTTGCGAAACTTTCCTAGCCGCAAGTCTGGTCGGGCATCAAGTGATACAAGATTGGGCGTGACGAAAGGAATGTATCCTTGCGCGTACAACGTGACAAATCCCGAGCCCACAATACCTGGTGTGAACAGGCGAATCTTTACTTCGTATCCTTGGTAGACCCCCGCTATTTTGTGTCCTGCTTCGTGTGCTAACACAACAATGACGAGCCCTAGGAATGCCAGCAGTAGGTTTGTGAGTCCTATTGTTGCGTCAAAATTGCCATCGACATCGCCCCACATCCGAAAGGTGAGGCCGAACGCGAGAACCACGGCAACCACCACGACTGCCATGAGTTCGTCACGCTGGAATCGAAAGAGACTCGAGTACTGTCTGTTCACACTCATGCAGAAGTATCTTGTGAAGAGCTATTTAAGTATTCTGTCATGCCTGGGACGTGGCCTGCCCCTACCACTGCGAGGATGCGTGCTTCGGGTAGTTGTTCAGAGAGTTTTTTGAGTTTGCGCACCATGTACACATTCCTGTCTTCGACAAGAACGTTGTATAAGGCAGGGCTTACTTTTCGCATCTCCTCAATGGCCTGCGTCACAAACGCTTCGTCGGGTTCTGCTCGCAAATCAAATTGGAGTTTTTTGAAGCGAAACACACTCAGAAACACACGTATCTTCTCTTTGAAC
>SKXU01000036.1 GCA_007128245.1 Candidatus Woesearchaeota archaeon | reverse complement strand
TGCTTGATGCGCTGCTCGCTCAGATACCATGCTGGTATCAATTACAAGAGTGCCTGGGCTATCAATCAAGAAGACGGTGTCCACATATGCAATACCAAAAGGAAGAGACACAAGAAGTAATGCCAATAAAATATAGTGTGCTCTCACACACCCCATTCGGAGGAAGACCTATATAAAGGTTCTAGGTAAACCACTCGCCAAGACCAAGCTGTTTTTCAGGGTCTTTACCAAACACTTCCTCAACCCGTCTACGAGTAAGTTCAATTGTTTGCGCAAGATACGTATCTAAATTATATTTTTCTACCAAAGACTCGGCAGGAGTTAAGTACTTGACAACAGACCCTTCGGAAATGGTAAAGATAATTCTTCCACCGCACGAACAGTTACCTCGCAGAGGTGGACGGCGATACGACTCATTACATTTTACGCAGCGAAATGCTTGCATAGAAAACTTTCTGAGATTACCTTTGAGGTCGCGAATAAAGTGCTTTTCAATCACCAAGCGAGCAACGTCTCGCTCATCAACAGAAACGAGCTTTTCAGCAAGATCCATTTGTGATTCAAGCTTTTCTTGCATGGACGGCAAGGTCTTGTATGCTGAGCAATGATTACCATCATTGATTGAACCGCAATCGTGCGTAAAGCCCATGCCATAGAATTCTTCGGGAGTATTGAGCACGTGATTAACAATAGGAATCTTTACTTCCCAAGGCATCTTAAACTCTTCACACGCACGATAAAACTCAAGAGGATAACGCCACGCAATATCCATGTTGAGCACCATGTCATCAACCTCTGCAGGAACAAGAACTGTGGTCAGGACAAGAGGGGCATCCATGGTTCCTCCGCGCGTTGAGGGAAGATACTTTTTTGAGAAGTTCAAGAATGCATCCATGATCAAAAATACGCATCCCTCATCACCATCGCACTGCCTGGTAAGAATACCGTTTGCGACTACAAGATGATTAGGAACGGTTAAACAATAGCTCTCCTCAGGAGGTTGGTTCTCCAAAGAAATAATCTGATCATAAAAGTAAGTATCATCATATGTTGAGCGAATATATTTAAATTTTCTTTTCAGCATCGCCTGCTGCCTTACTTGTTTTTCCTCAGACAAAAACACTACATCCTCACTAAACTGATGAGCAAATTTACTTTGTACAACCCCTCGCGTACAGGTAAAATAGGGGATGTCTCTTCCTTTACGCTCATAAAACGCCTGTACGGGCTTTCCTGGTTGACGTGTGCTGGTACGATACTTAACAAAGATTCCTAATCTGCCCAGAGCAAACTCCATATCACGCATTAAACCATCGCTTACAGTGTCAAAAACAACACGTAAATCTGACGTTGATACACTACCATCTCCCTCAAAATATCCTGCCAATAACTTTCCTAAACGCCGTTTAGGAAGGTTCAAAAGCCGAGCGGGAAGACGCTTTTCATATGCTGAACGCCCCATACCGAGCACCTCGGTAAACACGGTGAAGAGTATTCTGCTCGAATACGTTACGCGATCACGTTTGTTCTCAGAAGACACTAACCCTAATTTTCCAAAACAGTCCTTAATATAATCGCGAATCTGCTTTTTTCCAGCAGCAATATACACTTGATAACTTCCTTTTCCTCCCTCTTGAACCCGAGAGAATCCCTCAGCAACATACAATCCAAGACAGGATAAAAACTCATCAGTAAGAGTAATACTAGCAGGAAGAGAGATGTGATCACGCTTAGCAGAAACGCGCAACACACGTGACTGCACAGCATATTTTTTACAGATATGTTTTGCAAAAGAAACAGGAACGCTATCCCGATACGAATAATTATCTGCTTGGCGCTCAGAAGCACCTAGTAAGAGTAGTTCTGAGCGTAGTTTAGGGACGTGCTCTCGCAAACCACGAACCATAAGCCAATCCTTATCAGAAAGTTCTTGAATAAGATCAATTTCGCGTGTATCTTGTTCGGGAACAGAGTGCTTATATGGTAACTTCACAATATCCCCGAGACGTAACTCCTCGGCACGAACCACGCGTTCTTTTCCATTACGAATTACTACGTGCTTATGATTTTTCGTGGTCCTCAACTTCTTTCCGAGTTTCGTCTCAAAAGCAACAATTGGCATAGGAGTGTGTTTCGTAAAAGACTCCACAGGAACAGGAACAACGTTACCATTTTTCACCCCTAACGTCATAACTCCTTTGGGAATCACTTGTGTTGTTCCGTGAACATCCACAGGAACTGTCGGGTTTAAGCGCTCTACAACATCCCCAATACGCTCAACATGCCATGAACCATCGTAGAAAAGTGGGATAGACGTCTCATGGGTGAAGCAGTCACGTCTAGTCGCACAGTGCAGGTATGGGTGATAAAACAGTCCTTGCGTTTTTGAGAACCCAATGATGCGACCAATCGTTCCTGCAGATGTGTGCGGAGCAAGCGCGATTACAAAGTGCCCGATAAGGTCAGCAGAAGTTTTTGCGTTATAGTACGGCTCCATGCCGTATAAGTGCACGAGTAATTCGTCAACGAATTGTGCTGCGCGCAACAAAATATCATCGCTTTTCTCATCAGGAGACTCGTCACAGGCAGGCAAAATAACGTCTTGAGGAAAAATCTCAATGACTTGGTCGTCGTGCTCAATAGGGTTTCCGTGAATATCAGAAACATACCCTAATTCTTTAGCACGAGCAGCAGAAATACCTATTTCTGACGGGCGAAAATGCGTGACAGGAACTTCTGATGCGTCATAACGAATCGTGCCGTCTTTGTTGACGTGCACTTCGTGGCGTGCGCGCAAAAATCCCTTAAAGATGTGCTCAGCAGTTTTATCTTCATTCATCGTTCCGCGCACCCCTTTGATAAGGTCAGGATATACGCGCGTATCCATGCGCTCAAGACACGCATCAAAGTATTCTTTGATAGGAACACTCACGCGTTTAGCCATGGTAGGATGACGATCATCTTGCTCTGCAGAGCTGGTTTGCCCGTCCGGTGACCAGTATCGCTCTTGCGCGGGCGAGTCGCACGTGTGACATCGCCGATTCACTACTTCTTTCTTGCACGACGTGCACAGATACGTTTGAAAATTACTTGTTACGCGACCAGCTTCTAAAGCAGCGTTAAACGAACGCAGCCTGCCGCCTTCTTCTCCTACAGGAAAGAGTGTGTGCGGGCTGCCAGTGAGTTTTCGCATCTTCGCTTTTTCAGGACGACCAAGGCGCGCTCCCACATACACCCCTGCTTTGTCACGAATAAACACTGGACTGACTTCTTGCATAAAGAGCATGGGGTCATCGCACGTTTCAGGCGCTTCTCGTGAAAACGTTGTTTTAAGTGCTTGCGCAACATCGCCTGTCATGACCAAGAAGTCTTGTACGAGTTTGTGTGGTACACACAAGACTTCAAGCGCCTGTTTTACCTCGGGAGTGTTTCGAAAGATAAGCTGCTCTTTGTGAGGCGCTTTACGCACTGCTTCCCAGACAAGACGGAGCTGATTAACAGTTGCGTTTTTGTAGTAAAACGTGTGACGCGGATGTAGTGGGACGCTATACTCTTTGGCGTAGGACAACGCCTTTTCAAAAGACACCGGTGTTGTTTGCGGATTCTCCCAGAGCTCTTTTGGGACGTCGCACCCGGCTTGTTTGAGTTCTTGAACCCACCACTCCTCACAATACCCAGGAGGGATGAGCATGTGGGCTCGATCAAGAAAGTCACCGTAACAAATAAGGATGTCTCCTAAAAATAAGACTCGTTTAATTGATGAAAGCAATTTTTTTGCTTGCTCAGAAGACGTGACTTCCACAACCTCTCCTGACGTTAGTAACACAACAGGTCCTTGGATGGTGTCACACGCCGTGTACGCAGCTGCTTTTCCAGGCCGCTCAACTTTGAGTTGAGACGCCGTTGCAATAAACTCATTTGCCACAATCATAGTTGCTGGATGAATAGATTGCCCTGACAAACCAGAAAGACGCGAGCGACCGTAGCGCAGACGGAATCCTCCGGGACGAAGAGGGTGGCCAAACACTGGTCTTCCCGCAACCAAGTCCGCGATGTATGTAAAGTTGGGACTTACTTTTGTATCCTTACTTTTTGCTTGTCCTTTTGCTTGATTCTTTTTTTGTACGGTGATAAACTCTTCAAGAAAATTCCAATGATCCATGCCCATGTCCGAGCCCCACTTCGACAGTTGCTTCCAGAGCTTTGGCGCTTTGAGAGGTATGCACGAGGAGTAGATTAAGCAGAATCCGGAGCGAATCTTGTTTGTGGGAATACGAGGCAGGTTTTTGTAATTGGGAACCTCCACTTTTTCTGTGGGGTCTCCCGCGACTTCTACAGGCATCCTTCGCACAAGAAAATCCATTTCTTCTTCTGAAGGAAAATATTGTAGGTTGGTTACTCGCTCATGATACATACTAATCTCAGAATAACATCGCTTGACCTCATCCTCTGTGGGGTCGTACTCTGCGTAGTTCATGTGTTTGCGTACGTAGTCAGCGATAAGCACCGAGACAGCTGCTGCTGTTCCTCCCGCGTTTCTTACCGGTCCTGCGTAGTTGATGCGAAAGAACTTTCCTTTCCCGTCTTGCCGTGTGATGAGCTCAAGATTCACAAATCCTTCCAAGGGAGATGATACTACTCCGTTTGTTGCGTACGCAAAACCAATTCGAATACCTACTTCAATTGCTTCTCGCTCATCCTCGAACGCACAAAATTTTTGTTGCGCTACTTCTAAGGCGATTTGAAACGCGACGCGCCAATCAAGAATA
The DNA here is from genome assembly GCA_007128245.1 of Candidatus Woesearchaeota archaeon. Taxonomy (GTDB): domain Archaea; phylum Nanobdellota; class Nanobdellia; order Woesearchaeales; family SKIA01; genus SKIA01. The sequence goes on along the minus strand of SKXU01000036.1, from coordinate 318 downwards.
CCATATTGTGCTTCGAGTTCTTGAATGCGCACATCAATTCCTGAACCAACCACTTGTGGAGCAAGAATACTCACGAGTCCTACGACTCGTTCCGCCATGTTCTTGGCTATTTGTATCTCTGGCGTGAGCGCAGGGTCATACCCTGCTTTTCGTGCGTGTTTTGCAAGCTCATACGCGCGTACAGTCTCGTTATTTAAGTGCGCAAAGTACTGCTTTAGCTCCTCAGGCAAGTTACTCATGCTCATCCTCCTTGCGTAAAGAGAGCATTTTGACTTGGCGTGTTTGCAAGTTCACAATAGGAACCTTTCCTGGATTGAC
>SKXU01000103.1 GCA_007128245.1 Candidatus Woesearchaeota archaeon | reverse complement strand
GACCTTTTCTAGTGGACGGCTACGCATGCCCGTGCCTACCACTATATTTGATCCATTTGCAGAACCCTTTGTGTTCATAGACGGATTTGACCGCTATATCTGGGCGACAGCATCACAGCAAGGAGACACCACAGTAATTACGCTCGCCCCCCACAGCACGCTGAACCGTTGCGATGTGCGAGTGCAAAGAAACATCTGCCGAGACTATCAAGGACGACACCAAGAATTTGACGTAGAACTTGAGGTGCGCCCAACCCCTCCGCCCACCCCAAGTCTACCCCTTCCTGGACCGGGATCATTTCTTCCAGACCCCTTAGCCGGGATTTCGTAGAATTTTTGCACAACACATATAAGAGATACGTTCCCTCCTGTATGTATGCTTAACATGCCTCCTGATGAGATAAAAAAGAAGATTCACGAACAAACAGGACTCTCGCTCGAAGACGTACACGCCAAAGTTGAAGAAAAAATGAAACAACTCTCAGGCCTTATCAGCGAAGAAGGAGCATGCCATATTATCGCAAACGAACTCTCGGTACAACTCGTTCCGAAACCATCAGAGAGACGCGTACAAGACCTCCTTCCAGGAATGAGAGACGTCAACCAAGACCTGCGCGTCATACAAATCTACGAACTACGCACGTTTCAGAGCAAGTACTCTGAAGGAGAAGGAAAAGTGTGTAGCTTTTTAGGAGGAGACGAGACAGGAGTCATCCGCGTCACCGCATGGGGAGACCACGCACAAACAGCATCCACTCTGAAACCACAAGACATTGTCTCAGTAAAAAACGGTTATGTGAAAGAAAACAACGGCCGATCAGAACTTCACCTCAACGACAAATCAGAACTCGCAGTAAACCCTGAAGGAGTCGAGGTACAAGCAGGACGAGGAGAACAAAACAGTGAAGAGTATGTTGAGAAAAAAATCTCTGAACTCGCACAAGGAGATTACCGCGTAGAACTCACAGGAACAGTAGTCCAAGCGTACGACCCGCGCGTATTCGAGAGAAAAGACGGCGGACAAGGAGTAGTAGCAAACATTCTCATTGATGACGGATCAGACAATATTCGCTGTGCGCTCTGGGACGACAACGCAGCGAAAGGACTCGGAACGCCGCTTGAGCAACTCATCGCAAACAAAGACGGTTCCTTTCAAGAAGAAAGAGACAACCTGCTCGGGAGAATCGTACGCGTGCGCGGACGAGTAAAACTCAACACAACCTACAACTCAATGGAAATGAGCGTGGACGAGCTCGAAGTAGATGTTGCACCAAAGGATGCTGCGAGCAAACCAACTCAGCCCTCTGCTCCCGCAGAAACAGAAGCTGCTAAGCCGCCAAAAGAAGCTGCGGCTGAGCAACCTGCCGCAGACGACGCGATATCGCTTGACGAGCTTGACGACCTGGACTTAGACAACATCTAAGGACACAGTTTTATATACCAGTTTTTTCAAAGAATGTATATGACAGAGAGCATCTGGGCAGGTATCGCAGGTATTGTCGCTATTGTAGTGGTGACGGCGCTATTTTTGAGCGCACAACCAGGAATTACTGGACAAGCAACCTCAGAACTGGATGCGAACGCGCAGCAGTGCGAGCCCGCACGGTTTTGTGACGGCTCACGACTCGTGATGATACGCTCTGACTGCTCTGTAGCAGAGAGTTTTTGTCAGCGCGGATGTAACCGAGAACAGCTCGTGTGCAACTAGGCAATGCGCTTTTACACCCACCTCGTCGCAGGACTACTTGTCGCAGTGATGCTTGTTGAATTCATAGATTTTCCTCATACCATCGCAGCAGTGCTCTGGGTACTTTTCGGAAGCATCCTTCCTGATATTGATGAGAAACACTCACGTCTCGGAAAACTCTTTCCTATGATTCCTAAGCTCTTTGTGCACAGAGGATTCTTTCACAGCATCTTTTTAGCCACAGCAATCACTATCGCACTCTCGCTTGTCGTGTATCAATACGCACTAGCCTTTGCAGCAGGGTTTCTTACGCACTTACTTTTAGATGCAATGACGCCGGCAGGTGTTCGACCGTTCTGGCCTTCTGATCTACGTGTGAGAGGCTTTGTGAAAACAGGAGGCGTGCTTGAGGCAGTACTCTTTATGGCGCTTGTTGTGCTGGTGGTGTGGATGCTGGTGTCTGTAGGTTAGAAACCATACGTTACCTCATACGTATTTTAGGACAATAACGCTTTTTATTGGACGAATGTGCATTTGCTGTATTCGCAATCAGCGGATACTAGGTGTCAGCACAGAAACATCATCGCAGCAACTTCCTGACACCTCTTCATATTCTTTGTGTATCAGTATTCCATGGAGTTCTTAATTGTGTTTTGCTACCGGTCTGTTGGAGGTGTTACACATGCACCTTGATGAGCTAGAGCTGGAATGGTATGACGGAGACGATGATTTCAACGACGATTTAGACGTAATGAAAGGGTACGAAGAAGCCCTTGACGACGAGGAAATAGCGGATTTTGAAGAGGGGTTTATTCGAGGATATTTGGAGGCTTGATCCCCTCTTTTTTTTACTTACGCTTATAATTTTCAATACGCTTCCCTCCCTATGAGTGACTCTCTTGCATGTCCCTGATTTGTTTCGGAAAACATACAGAGCAATCACCTATATCGTCTTTGCTCCAACTAGTAGTATTCTATCATGTTTTAGCATAATATTATATTCTGTTTGTGACTCCTAATTAATGATGACTGACTCGCCCTCTGTACGTGAAGGAGACATTTCTTCGAGAATACAATCATATGGAGCAATCATTTTTGCTCCAGAAACACTTATTGTGAGTGCTCGGATTGATGGTGGTTCTGTGCAATTGACTACGTTGGTTAACACAGACTGCCAGCCATGTTTTTGGGAACAAGGAAGAATCCAAGCTGGACGCCTTGAAAGGCAGATAGGTGCTTTGGCACAACAAAAAAAATTGTACGCCTCTCCTAGTCAGCGAGGAGCTTTGTATTCTCAGAGTTTCTCCCTCTGCCGAGGACTCTCTCATGTTACTGCATTCTCCAATACTGTTCGAGGGTATCTGCGTGCGCAAGCGCACGTGTTCGAAACAGCACTAAGAGCTAAAGTCCCTAAGCCAAAAGGTCTTGAACGTCCGTTGGCAAAGCGAGCGCTACGTTCTGAAGGATTTGAAGATGATCTGGACCAAGTAGTGACTGCTATAGAACTAGCAGCGTATCAGCGTGTTGCACTAGTTGCGTCAAGCACTGAAACGATGAAGCTTATTCGACGGGCTCGCACCGCACCAAAATACGCTGCTCGCATGAGAAATGTGGATTTGTTCTGGACACCGTATGATTCCTCTCCCGTACCCACTGGACCCACTGGACATGCACGGTAACTTCACTTATAAACACTCGATGGTCTTTAGTGATTGCTTCCATCTGAAATAAGATGCGAACCACATGGGCTAGACCTTTTCCCCCGGTCTGGCAGCAAGGAGGCAACACTATGAATACACCAAAAAAAACATTTCGAGCAGGCGCAATTAGTGCCACCATTTGGAACAACACCGCAGACAAGAACGGAGAGACTGTTGAGTACTCAACCGTGACGTTTGAGAGAAGCTACAAAGACGATTCTGGCGACTGGAAGACAACAAACTCGCTACGCGTAAACGACCTTCCCAAAGCATCACTCGTACTCCAAAAAGCGTACGAACACCTCGCACTTGCAGAACAAGTATAAAAAGGAGCAACCATTATGACACAACAACTCATGACTATTCAAGAACCAAGCATTAACGAACTACCAGGCGTTGGGCCAGCCACCGCAGAAAAACTCGCAGCAGGCGGGTTTGACACCGTAATGGGAATTGCAGTTGCAACCCCAGGAGAACTCACAGACGCCTCTGGAGTCTCGGAATCCGCAGCAAGAAAGATGATTCAAGCAGCACGGCAAATGCTTGACATGGGCTTTGTCTCGGGAGAGGAAGTCCTTGAGAAACGAAAGAGCGTTAACAAAATCAGTGTTGGCAGCGCAAGCTTTGACAAGCTTATGGGCGGAGGATTTGAAACAGGAAGCATCACGGAATGCTTTGGAGAATTCGGATCAGGAAAAACACAGATAGGACACATCCTTGCAGTAAGCATACAAAAAGAATTCCCTGGAAGCTATGCAGTCTATATTGACACAGAAAACACATTCCGACCAGAAAGAATTATGCAACTCGCAGAAGGATTTGGAATTGATCCGCAAGAAGCGCTCAGACACATCAAAGTAGCAAAAGCATACAACTCAGACCACCAAATGCTGCTCGCAGAAAAAGTGGAAGGACTCATAAAAAATGACGGGCTTGATGTGAAGCTCGTTGTCGTTGATAGCCTCACAAGCCACTTTCGAGCAGAATACGTCGGGAGAGGAACCCTTGCTGAGCGACAACAAAAACTCAATAAGCACATGCACGTGCTCGGAAAACTCGCAGATATGTATAATATGTGCGTGTTCGTGACAAATCAAGTCATGGCAAAGCCAGACGCATTCTTTGGAGACCCTACCCAAGCAATCGGTGGACACATCGTAGCACACGCATCAGCATTTAGGATCTACTTGCGAAAGGGACGTAAATCCAGTCGGGTTGCAAAACTCATTGACGCACCCAACCTGCCGGACGGAGAATGCGCGTTCTTTGTGCGAGCAGAAGGTCTTGAAGACATAGACCTCTAACTTTTTTCTTTTTTTTTCGTAATATACATAAACGATGCACCTCCATACTCTTGTTATGAGCAGAGGTGAGATGCATTGGCAGAGTTTATCGTAAACTTTGCGCTCCTCCTTGCAGTCGCGACAGGAGTTATTCTCATTCTGCAAACCCTGCGTCAACCACCCATTATTGGATACATTCTTGCAGGGGTTTTGTTAGGACCCTCTCTTTTAGGTATTACAAACATCATCCCAGGGCTGGAGGTGTTTGCACAAATAGGTATTGCTTTGCTCTTATTTATTCTTGGGATTAACATAGACATCAACAGTCTACGACACGTAGGGGCGGTGAGTATTGTGACGGGAGTTGTGCAAATGCTCGTTACTAGCGCGCTTGGCTACGTCACTGCGTTATACTTTGGATTTAGTACTGTTGAAGCAATATACATCGCGGCAGCACTCACGTTCAGTAGCACAATTAT
>SKXU01000032.1 GCA_007128245.1 Candidatus Woesearchaeota archaeon | reverse complement strand
GGAGTTCATGTCTAGAGCTCGGTGCGTCAAGCACGTAAGATTCGTATTTCTTTTTTTGCAGACAGTCTGTCCTACGTGTATCTTGATAGTAGTGGAAGACATAAGATCCTTACCACTGGTTCTCTTGCGTATACTGATATTGAATCCATTGATGTCTCTCGCAGTCCCAGTGACTGGCTTTTTGGGACGGGGTCTATTATGGTGAAGACTGCTGACTCTCGAAATGCTTTGTTCTTTCGTTGGAAAACCCCGACTGTCTCGCATGTAAGTAATCCTTTTGAGGTGCGTGCGCAGATTGATCGCATCCTTGCGGACGCTAGTACTCCCCCAGCGTCTTCTGAGCAAAGCTCGCAATGAGTTTGCTTTTCTTGGTGAGGGCGTTAAACTGTATTCCGTGCCGCTTTGCGCGCAAAGCAGCGTAGGACAGCATGAGTTCTTCACTTCCAAAGGTTACTGCTTGTTCTGCCAGTGATTTTCTTGTTGCTTCTCGGCACACCCACACTCCGAGCGGGTTGGTGTATTCGTCTGTGATACAGCGAATCACAAGCACTGCTGCTTGTCGTTTTATTTTTTTTAGGTGCTCAGCAACTGCGAGTCGGGATGCGTAGTATCCTCCTGCAGTGTCTTCAGCGTAGCTTTTTCGCCCAGAGAATCCTTCGTGATCTGTCCATTCTCCTTGTGTTGTTGTGTGGCGCTCAAAGAGCTCGTACTGCCATGTTCTCGGAAACAGGAGGATCAGGTAGTAGTTGCCGTATATTCCTCCGTAGTGCGCTGTGGGTTCTGTCAGCACGGAGAGTTCTCGCACCTTCTCAAGGGCTTGTTTTCCAAGCGTGTCATCCACTGCGGTGATTCCCCAGCGCGTTGGCACAAGCTTTCGCTCACTGCCTTGTCCGAGCAGTCCTGCTGTCATGAGTTTTGTGAGTGCGTACTCGTCAGTTTTTTGTGCGAGGGACTTGAGTGCATCCGCGGCTTTTACATCTGTGTCGCTTACTACTTTGTCTATTGCGCGCGGGATGCGTACATTTTCAGTTATTTCGCTTCGTAAGAGGCGCACGGTTGCTCCGTGTGGAGTGGCTCCTTGTGGGTAGTGCACGCCAAAGGAGGGTACTTTGTCTAGTGAGACTTCCATTTCTGTTGGTTTGCTTGCTTGAGCTACGAGTTGTGTTTGTTCGAGTAATCGGTCTTTGAAGCTTTTGATGTTTGTCGTAAAGGTGCTATTAACTAAGGATGCTCGCTTGTCCACGATGTCTGGGATGCTTGTGTTCGTCTTCACCCAGGTCTTTGGGTCGTCGTTATCCGCGTATTCTTCTGTTGCGAGCATGCCTACACGAATGTTTGGATATCCGTGTCGTCCTACAAACAGGTTTGGGGTTTGTCCTGAGAAGTCTTTTTTGAGGGTTCTTTTGGTGCGCGTAAAGTATGGACAGTCGTGTTTTGCGCAGGTCTTTGGCTCAAGGCGTCCACATCGGGTGCAAGGAATTCTCATGTGTTCTCACTTTGGATACGTCACCAAAGTATTTAAACATCCTCTGGTTACCGTAGTATTCTATGAAATATACACATCTTGAACAAGCACTCGGTTCTGAGCAGGCAGCGTTGTTGAGACAAAAAACAGTCTCTGTTATCGGTCTTGGCGGCATTGGAAGCACGGTCGCTGAGTTGCTTGTGCGCTCAGGAATTAATGTGCGCCTTGTGGAGAAGGGTCGTGTGGAGGATGCTGATATGGATCGGCTCTCGTTGTTTTCTTCTGAGGACAGCTCTAAATTTAAGGCAACGCAAGCGAAGAAACGCTTGTCCAAGATTAATCCTGACGTCACTGTTAAGTCGTTTAACGAGGAAGTAACGCCTGATGCGTTGTTTTTGATCGAGGCCGACCTGGTTATTGATTGCTCAGCAAATGATGAGCTGTTTGACGTCATCAGCACGTACTGCTTTGACAAAGAAATACCTTGTTTGTGGGCTGCGGTGCGTGATGGACGGGTAGTTGTTGCAGCATCAGATGATAAGAAAGCGGTGCATGAGCAGGTAAAAAATCTTAAGATTGAGCGTTCAGAAGGTTTGCTTCCTTCCTCAACGCACATGGCAGCAGGATTTTTGTATACAAAATGCCTCAAGCTCTTGCTTGGTGAGAAGCCAAAGCGTGGCGTAGTCGTGTATGATGTGCTCAAACAAGAATTTCAAGATTTGAAGGGTAAAAAGAAATAATTTTATCTTCTTCCTATTGCTTTAAGGACTTGTTGCTCGTTTAGGGATAGTGTTTCATAGTGTGGTTGAATGATGTTACGTAAGGACCTAATCGGTTTCATTCCGTAATTATTGTTGAGGTGCGCTGCTATGAGCATAAGATCACCAATAAGTTCAGTGTTTGGGTCTCCTTCGTTGCATGTATGTAGTCGAATAACGCCTATCTTTAGTTTTTGGAGGTGTTGCCCCCACAGTTGTACTTTGTGGCGGTCTGATCGTTTATAGTAGATCGTTCCTGACTCAGCGCCTAGATGACCTGGTGCTACGCCTGGAGCGATGAACGCATTCATATTCTGTAGGTTGTATGTTGCGGGGGGGGGGCTTGGCTCAACATCGTCAAGGCCGAATGCTCTACTAATTTGGTTTGGGTCTGGTATGCGTGCGACAAAAGCTACTTTTGCTCCTATGTCTTCATACCTCCCTCCTCCGTTATGGGTGTGATATGGTAAATGCGCTAACGTTGTCATTATGTGAGGGATACACATACACCATACAAGTATGTACTTTTGAGAAATGACAAAAAAAAAGAAAAGGGCCTCGGCGTTGCCGCCGAGGAGACCGAGTTTGGCCTCCACAAATAATGCTGTTGGGGGTTGGGGGGGGTGATATGGCTTTACTAGTGGAGGCACAGAAATCCCGAAGGAAGTGTATGCCGGAAACAGTTGTGTGTTTCGGTCTAGTGGACGATCTCGATTCCGAGTTCGTCACTCATTGCTCGGCGCTCGTGTGCGCGTTGCTTTGGAGTTTGCCGTCCGAGGACCCAAGGGCTTTTTACTCCTGTGATGATGGTCATCACGGTGAGTTTGCCTTTCATGTCCTCAGAGATGCGTGCTCCCCAGATGACGTTTGCTTCTTCATCCATTGAGTCGGTGATCATCTCACCTACTCGGCTGATTTCATCAAGGGTGAGGTCGGCGCCTCCGTGTACGTGGATAATTGCTCCTGTTGCTCCTTCGTAACTGATGTCAAGAAGGGGGTTGCTTAGTGCTCCCGTTACTGCTTCTTCCACTCTGTTGCTGCTATCGGAGGCTCCGACGCCGATTACTGCTACGCCACCATTAGTCATAATGGCTTTGACGTCTGCATAGTCTAAGTTGACTAGGCTTGGTACGGCGATGGTTTCTACGATACCCTTGATCATTGTTGCTATAAGTTCATTTGCTACTGCGAATGCTTGTTGAATTGGCAGGTTTCCTGCGATTTGTACAAGTCTGTTGTTATCGATAACGATGACCGTGTCTGATACTTGGCGGAGTTGTTGTAGTCCAAACTCTGCTTTGTCGACACGTGCTCGCTCGATTTTGAAGGGCATAGTTACGGTTCCGATAACGATTGCGCCCATTTCTCGTGCTACGTTTGCAACGATTGGTGCTGATCCGGTTCCGGTTCCTCCGCCCATTCCTGCGCATACGAAGACCATGTCTGCGCCTTTGAGACTTTCTTTAATTTGGTTAATGCTTTCTTGTGCTGCTTCTGCTCCTCTGTCTGGGAAGCCTCCGCATCCAAGTCCGCGTGTAACGTCTTTTCCGATCAGAAACTTTGTATCTGCTTCTGTCATGTTCAGGTGCTGCATATCGGTGTTTGTTGCTACGATACTTGCGCCTTTGACGCCTTTTTGGTGTAGCCATGAAACCATGTTGTTTCCTGCGCCACCACATCCAATTACTTTGATGTTTGCGTGTCCCACTTCGATGTCGTCGAAGCTTGCGTTGTTCTGTTCTTTTTGCAGAGCGTTGTTCACTATGAAGTCCATTTCTTTGTCTTCCCCCGTTTTTTTGTTTCCGGTTTGTTTTTTGTTTGTTGCGTGCCAGAGCTTGCGCTACGAGCACATTTATATCTGAGTGCTCTCTCGTTCATGTGCGTATCGCTTGAGCGAGGAGCTTCGTTGCCAATCAGACCAGCCCACCTGGTGCCTGTAGGTAACGTGGTTGGTTTGTAACCACCCTAGTTGTCAAAAGTGATAAAGTAATTTATAAGTATTTAGTAACTGTAGAATATATTTCCACCTATTGTTGTGGGAAGATGACTGTTTTTGACCCTGAAAACTGCCCCATCGACTCAAGCATTTCAAACTGTTCTGGTTCTAGGATTAAATGGTTGATGGTGAAGTTGAGATCTTCCCGTATTTGCGCCACTGAGGCGTTGATTTGATCTTTGTTTATGCCTTGTCCGGTGATGACGATATTGGCTCGTGATTCGGTTTCTTTTCCATGCATAATGACTTGTTCGATTCCAGCAATAGAGCTTATGAGATCCACGAATTTGGCGATTGGAGCAGGTTTCTCATAGAGGAGTCTTGCGAGGAATTGCGAGGTGTCGTTTTGTGCCAATCTATAGATGGTAAGGTGCTTTACTTTTTGCATCTTCACGATCTCTTGTTCGAGGAGAAATTTCATGATTCTGTGTCCTGTGGCTAGGGGCACTTTGCTCTTTTTGACGACTTCTTTAAGGGTAAATTCCTCTTGTGGTTTCTGGATGAAGACTTGGAGCACTCGGATCTTTTTTTCGTCAAAGAGTGTTTTGAGGGTCTCGACTCCAGTCATTGTTTATGGTGTTTGTGGCGGCTGTATATAAATTTTTCACTTATGAAAATAGTTTTCAAAAATGAAAAAAGGTTTTGTTTTTTAGTGTGTTTTCGCTTAGATGTCGCTTTACGCGTGCGCGGAGGGCTGTGCGTCTTCTGTGCGCCCTCTCCTCACAAAGACAAATTTATAAAGCGCCTGTGTTTAGCCATCTTCACACGTGTCCGTGGCGTGTTGTTACGCAAGCAACAATGTCTCACGGACAAGAAAGCGCGTCCGTGGTGTAATGGTAACACCTCGGCCTTCCAAGCCGAAGCTGCGGGTTCGATTCCCGCCGGACGCATTTTTGCGTGCTAGGGTGCGACTACTTTGTTGTCGTCTTCCCGCCGGACGCATTTTTGCGTGCTAGGGTGC
>SKXU01000111.1 GCA_007128245.1 Candidatus Woesearchaeota archaeon | reverse complement strand
GGTCTTGAAGAAAACCCTTCTCTTAAACCCCTGTTTGAAGGAGTGAACGTGCACGAACTCTCAAAACAACTCAAAGCACTCGAAGAACAAACGCCTCCACCAGAAACGCCTATGGCTGCGCAACTTGAACCGCACGAACTTGTGGCGTTCATTGAGGAAAAAGAATCGCTCAAAAACTATTTACTCACAGACATTGAGAGTCTTGAGCAAGCACTACCACAGCAACCCAAACTCCAAACATTCTTTCAAGGCACCTCTCCAGCAGAGGTGCGAGACAGATACCTTGCAGCGCTTGAGCGCACACCAGGAGGAAGCAAGTGACACTCATCTATGAAGACGGAGCAGTAAAGGCGCACTACAAACACAACGGAGCAACACTCGGACACATCGTCATCACGCCCCATGAAAACAAGCCGTACTTGTCAGAACTCCCGGAAGACGTGGTTGTACAACTCTGGTATTGCGCAAGCTTTGCAGCAACAGCAATCTTTGAAGGACTCGGAGTGCACGGAACGAATATTGTGTGCTATGAAGGAAGTGCAGTAGAGCTGCACGTACTCGGAAGAATGCCAGAGGACGGAGCAGGTCTGAAGATTGGCGGGCAACGAAAAGACCCCTCAGAACTCGCGCCCGTGGCGAAAACCGTGAAAGAAGCATTGTGGTATGTCGGAAAAAAACAAGAAAAACCTCCTGAACGAACACACGAGCCAGCGCCTGTGAAAGCACCTGCAAAAAACGACTTGCGCATTCAACAACTACGAAGAAAACCGTGATACTTTCTTAAATCACCTCGCACTAGCTCATACATGACTACTGACTACCTCTCGCTCATTACAAAACACACGCAAGGAGAACACCCGCAAACCGTTCCCGCGTTCATTATCCACTCAGCGCTTGTCACGAAAAAAGCCCTTGATATCGCACAAAACTACAACACACGCCACCCGGACGTGAACATAGATCGTCGCTTACTCGAAGAGATGGGTATGCTCCATGACATCGGCATTTTCTCCACAGAAAACCCTGACCTACACACCACAGGGCAAGGAGAGTACATTACACACATCGATCGAGGAGCGGAGATACTCATCGCAGAGGGAGCAGCGCACCTTGCAGGAGCGTGCCGCACACATACGGGAATCACTCGCGAGCAAGCGATCACACGAGGCCTTCCGCTCGCAGACGAAAACCACATGCCTGAAACCATGGAAGAAGAGATCTTGTGCCTTGCGGATTTTTTTTACTCCAAACGATTTGACTCGCTCTTTTATGAGCGCTCAGCTGAAGAAGTGCGTGAGCACCTCAGACCGTATGGACAAGCAGCGGTGCAAGTATTTGATGATTTAGCAGCAAAATACTTGTAACAACGTTTTTAAACGACCCTGAACTCCTCATAGCTACCTGGCGGTTGTAGTGAAATGGCTATCACGGGGGACTGTGGATCCCCAGATGGGGGTTCAATTCCCCCCTTCCGCCCTAAAACTCCACAGCGTAGCGAAGCACTGCTGCGACACCACCAATTTCTTTGAGTTGAGCGCCTTCGCGTGTTTCAAGAGAAATAATGAGTACTTGTGTACCCATGTTCTTGGCTTCTTCCTCAAACTCCCTAATATCCGCATCAGTAAGCGTCTCTGAGAGTAAGAGTAACTCAACAGCTCCGAGCTTGATAAGTCTCATCGTCTCATCCTTACCGTATCCGGCAAGCCCAGTGTTTTTTGAGAGTTCAGAGAAGAATCGTTGGACCGCAAGCTTTTCTTCCATCACATCTTCGGACGCGAGTACGTCTTGTGCGCGATCAAGCAACTCTTGCAAGCCAAATTCTCCAGTATACGATAAGTCGAGCGTGGCAATCACTTTCTCTTTGAGATTCTCAGGAAGCTGACCTTCTTCAAGAAACTCCTCTTTGGTGTGGCCAGGACCTCCAAGGAGAATCCCTTTCAAATCTTGGTTATGGTAGAATTGCTCTTTAACGTACTCACCTACTTTTCGATAAAACTCTTTAGCAGCACCATCCCGCAAACGCTCAAATCTGGCAGCTGATTGGCCCCCTGCCTTTGTTTTGCCAGGAACTGCTGAGTGGGTTGATACTAGAGGGATGATAGTCTTTCCCTTTAACATCGCAATCGTTGCTTCTCGTTTGTCAAGCACGATCATTCCGTACGTGTTTTTGTCCTCTGCTAAATCAATGAGGGGGTCAAGAATGAACTCTTTATCGCACCGATACAATCTTTGGTTCATCGGCACAGGAGGCTCTATGCTCCAGACTTGCACATCAGATTGTCCTTCACGCTCAGCAACATTTCCAGAGAATGCTACCAACCCGTTTTCAGGAGTTCTCTCATAGAGTTTTAAGTGCTGAATCATACGCTCAAGCGCGTCAATCACGTTTTTTCGCGTAGAGGTACTCTTGATGTTTGTCGCAGTGCCTTGCTCTTGCGCAAGATGAGTGGTGATTTTGGATATTTCATACCCCGCAGGAACATACACTGACACAAGCTCGGTTCCGCGCCCCTTGTGGTCTTGAAGTTCACGAATAAATTGCTTAAGCTTAAAGCGCTGAGTTGCAGTAATTTTTGGTGCTTCTTTGGCCATATCACAAGCAAAGTAGAAGGGATTTTAAAAATGCTTGTGACAGAAGTTATCTGCGCGCAGCCCACTCTTCCTGTTTTTTCTTCAGCAGCTCCTCGGCTTTATCAGGAGGATTATTTTTGTAGATCTCTTGAATTTCTTGCTGAATTTGCGCTGTGGCTTCTTGTTGCTGCACATGCTCAGCTAAGGGTATCATTTCGCGCTCATAGCGCTCTCGTATCTCGCGATCAACCACTTCTCCTGACTGCTTTATTTCTCCTTCAACGAGTGCGAGCACTTTCTTGTACAAAACAAGCAAGGTTATCCCAACAACTGCGTTCGCACCAGCAAAAAGTACTGCTGCTTGCTGAGGCGTACTTGCGACGTAAAACCACACGTGCCCTCCCATTAACGCCGTAAGGGAGAGAAATACTTTGAGAAGCGTCTTTGAGGTGCGCGCGGAAAAAACCACTCCTAGCAGGCACATCAGTCCCAGCACTCCCGCAAGAATCGCTGCAAAAAGCCCGATTATTATTGGTTGAGTCCCTGCGAGGGCGAGAATGACAAGTGGGTATATGACGCCTAATGTAGCGATTTGCAGACCAAGCAAGGGTATGCCTGCAAGAGAAAAAAATGCGAGGTACAAGACTAGTGGTGTTTGTCTATCTGCCATCCTGTACTGATACTCTTGCTGTTTATAATGATTCTCTTCTCGTTGTAGTAGGTATATTTTCCATAAAGACAGCAATAATCTTATAAGGTAGAAACGGTTTACCTTACTACATGGATTTTGCAGAAATACGAGCGCAAGCAGTAGATACAGCGCGCGAGCAACTCCGAAACCCCCTCTCAAAAGACGAAGTACTCATCTACGCATATCGCTGCTTGACCAACGCGCCTGACGCGCTAGAACACTGGTTATTTGCACTGTTTCCCCAAATAGAACCAAACAAGGCACGAGAACTCGTCAAGAAAAAAGAAACTGGGGCACACGACGACCAAGGTATTGGAGCGAATATGGACGAGAAAGGATGGGAATCACTTATTCTCGTGTGCAACGGAAAACAACCAAAAATTGACGCACTAGCAAAACACGCGGCCCCAAATATGCACGCGCTCCTCGGAGCACACGCAACAGCAGAGATTGTGGAGTGCGCAGGAAGCCTTATGCGTCTATCACGCATGACGCAACGAGACTGCATGATGCTCGGTAACGCCACGCTCACTGGAAACCCAAAAAACAGCATCTTGTTTAAACACGAACTCGCCAAAACCGAACGATCACTACGCGTCCTTTCTTCACGAACAGTACTCGCAGCACGACTAGACGTGTATAGCGGCAACTTCAAGGGAGAATCCTTACGACAAGAGGTGCTCTATGCCCAATAAAAGTCCGCTCGAAAAAATCTTTGGCACACTCAAAAAAAAGGTGACGGGAGAAGAAACGAAAAAACCTACTCCCAAAAAGACTGTTAAACAAGCGACAAAGAAAGCAACCAAGAAGTCTGCACCGAAAAAGGCGCTCGTAAAAAAAGCAGCCAAGAAAACGCCAAAGAAAGCGGTAAAAAAGTCTGCTTCAAAGAACTCTACTAAGAAGACAGCCAAGAAAGCAACCAAGAAGGCCGTCAAGCAAGCTGCGAAAACTCCTGAAACTGGCTACGTGGAGAAAAAGAAGCTCTCATCGCTTGCTATAAAAGATCCGCGAGAGCATGAGTGGGTGGCTGAGAGGAGCAAAATAAAGGCAGCAATACACAACGGGCTGCCACAAAGCTATTTATCCGTGCATAGAATGCTCTACATTGGAGCCGCGCACGGATACACAGTTGCTCACATACACGAAAAACCAATAGAGCTCTACGCAGTAGAAAAAAGCAGAGAGATGATGCAATACTTCCTGCCTCTCGCAGAAGACCTGCCGACAGTGCTACCAATTTATGGCGACGCAGCAAACCCTGACAGCTACGCACACCTCATACCACAACAAGTAGACCTAATCTTCCAAGACATTGCTCAACGAGACCAAGTAGGGATCTTCCTGTCAAACTGCAGCCGCTTTCTCTCACCAGCAGGCGTAGGGATACTCTGCTTGAAAGCAAAAAACGTGAACTCAACAGCAGAACCAGCAGCAATCTTTGCGGACGCAAGACAAAAGCTCGAGCGAGAAGGAGCGACGATTGTGCAAGAAATTAATTTAGAACCGTACCACAAACACCACCGCATCTTTGTTGTGCACCTAAATCCATACCATGACTGGTAGCTGCGGCGGACGGTGAACAGAACTCAGCTTACAGCGGCACACCGAGCTTGACTGGCGTTAATGAACAGAACCCAGCTGACAGTGTGTGGAGTGAAAAAAAAAGAAAAAAAGATTTACTTACTTGGAAATAACGAGGGCTGTATTGTGTCTACGTAGCATCCCATCATGCTTTGGAGGGCATCGTCTGCTCTTCTGAAGCTTTCTGAGAGCTCGTCATTTCCAAGTATCTGTGGTCTGTACACTCCTCGTTGCCCGGTCGCTGCGTTGTCTGGTCCGCGCACTTGGTACCACGAAACTTCTTGTGTGCCTGCGGACTCTCTTGTTGTTGGGATTTCGTCAAGCGACTCAAAGCTCACATGTGTTTGTCCTTCGTTTCTTTGCGGGCTTTGGACTGCTGGCTGCACTCCCAGCGAATAACTTCCCTCCTTAGGGAGAAATCGTAACTCTACGTCTCCTCCTTCAAAGTGCGGTGCAAGTGATGTGTTTTCCACGCACGCATACGGAATTTCTACGGTGATCTCGTCTGGTT
>SKXU01000089.1 GCA_007128245.1 Candidatus Woesearchaeota archaeon | reverse complement strand
TTCATTCGCTCAACAATCTCGCCAAGGAGTTCTTCGGTGTGCGCAAGGGTGTTTTGCGCTTTTGCTTTGCCTTTTTTTGTGAGGGAGTACACTTTCGTTCTTCCTTGCTCTTTGCTGGTGACAAGACGCTCTTTTTCGAGTGTTTCAAGAAGGGGGTAGATGCTTCCCCAGCTCGGCTTCCACCCTGTGCGTTGCTCGATCTCTTTTGCAAGTCCATAGCCTGTCTGGGGCTGTTCAAGAAGGAGCCGATACACAAGTGAGGTGAGGTGCTTCATATCGCTACCAATATATCGTCATTGATATACTTTGTGTTTTTATTCTGCTACCTTAATCCGCTCAAACAACTCTTCGGGATGGTCTTTTTCTGCTTCAAAATGCACTGCTTTCATTCCTGCCCTGCGCGCACCCGCGATGTCTGCTTCTAGGCTGTCTCCGATCATGATGCACTCGTGCGGCTCTGCCTGTATTCTTTTCAGTACTGCCTTGAAGGCTTCTGGTTCTGGTTTGATGGCGCCGATTTCATATGAGCATGTAAGGGTATCAAAAATAAGGAATGCTGGTTGGCGAAGAACGAATTGTTTTGTTGATCGCCCTGCATTACTGAGGATGTGCAGGTTGTATCCGCGCTTTTTGAGCTCTCGCAGCACGTTGAGCATTCCTGAAACCATGTGAGCACTTTTTTCTAGTTCTGAAAAGCGCTCAATAAGTTCTTCGCAACTGATTCCGTGTTGTTTTGCGAATGCTAAAAAGCGATCTTCTTCAGGCACGTCCTCTCGCATCCATGTCCGCTCTCCATGCTGCCAAAACGCTCGTCGATCCACTCCTAGTATCTCGTTATCTGTGTGGATGAGTGTTCCGTACAAGTCAAAGATGAGGTGTTTAATCATTGCTCACCCCCCACTGCCAACGAGGTTTTTCTCCTTTGTAGTATGCTACTGCAATCAATACTGCGGTGAAAACGTGTATGAGTACGAGATACGTTCCTACTCTTCCGTCCATGATAACGGGTGTTAACGCAATAATTGCGAGTACGTAGATGATGAGCGTGGTCCATCCTTTTGTGTTTTGAGGAGTCCACCCCCATCCATGTGTTTTCCTCCTAAACCAGTACTCAGACATATGTTATCTAAAGATGTTGCGTGTTAATAATGTATCGTTACAAAGGGCGTATTGTAGTATATACTTTTTCGTCCGCACGCTTTTTTGCTTTCTCAAGCAGGTCTGCGTATGACTCTGAGCGAGTGCTGAGAGCAACGAGGGTGTTGTTTTCGATATACTCTGGGTCTACGTAACGAAACTTACTTGTCAAAAGCACCTCTCCTGTCTCGCCGAGTTCTAAGGAAAAATCGTTTCTGAGTAACTCAAGATTGCGTTGAATGAACTCGTCGTTGCTTGCCCGCAGCACCGTGAGTAGTTCCTCGTCTGTACGCAAAAAGTCTTTTTCTGTAAGGAGTCCTCGTTGCATTGCGCGCTTGAGTGCGCCAGAGAGTAAGTGCCACTTCGCTTTTTCTCTCGCACCAGACCAGTGTTCTTTTTGGAGTGTCATGTAGTGGCGTCCAAATAACTCCGCACTTTTTTGCGTGCGAAAAACTATGCGACTCTCGTGTGTTGTGAGCTCAGAAACCATGCTGTCAACATCAACGCCCATGTGTGCGAGTTGTCTGAGAGTATAATCTACTCTGTCAGCGCATAATCGTGGTGCTGGCTGCTCAAGTAAAGAAAACGAGTCTATGTCCTCAACATCTTGTACGTCTATTGAGTGCGTTTTGAGGACGCGGGGTATTTCTGATGCGTACAGCACCTCAAGAAACGTATTATCTTGATGATTTTCTTGCGTGGGGTCTCCGATAATCCAGTCTACGAGGTGAGAAAACGCTGTGTGTGAGACGTCATGTATGAGCCCAGCAGTTTGTTCATGAAGTCCAGCGCCTAGTCGTCGCAGCAAGATAAGAACTCCTAAGGAATGCTCAAAGCGCGAGAATACTGGGTAGTCAGAATACTCTTCTGGCATACCCAGCTGTGAGATGTGTGTGAGTCGCTGTAGTGTTGGTGAGTTGACAAGTTCAATGAGTACTGCTTCGGTAATCTCTTCACGTCCGTACACTGCGTCCGCTATAATCATGTGTTAAGCTACGTGTTGGTGCTATTAAAACCTATTTGTGCAGCATGGGTTTTAGAAATCGTCCGGTGTGGCTGCTCTTCACGCTCACGATCTCTTCTGGCGTTCCTTGTGCGACAATCGTTCCTCCGCCGCTGCCGCCTTCTGGTCCAAGGTCGATAATCCAGTCTGCGGTCTTTATGACATCAAGGTTGTGTTCGATAACGATGACAGTGTTTTCTTTTTCTACTAATCGGTTAAGAACGAGTAAGAGTTTGCGCACGTCCTCAAAGTGTAGTCCAGTTGTTGGTTCATCGAGGATGTATACGGTGTGGTCTTTTTGTCTTTTGGCAAGTTCTCGCGTGAGTTTGATGCGCTGAGCTTCTCCTCCGGAGAGTGTCACAGAGCTTTGTCCAAGGTGTAGGTATCCCAGACCCACGTCTTCGAGTGTTTTGAGTTTGCGCTTGATGTGTGGGAGGTCTTCGAAGAACTCGTGTGCTTCCTCGATGGTCATCTCGAGCACGTCAGCAATTGTTTTTCCTTTGTAGCGCACGTCAAGTGTTTCTTGGTTGTAGCGCTTTCCTTTGCACTCTTCGCACTCCACGTACACGTCGGGCAAGAAGTTCATCTCGATAGTGATGGTGCCATCTCCTTTGCAGGTCTCGCAGCGTCCGCCTTGCACGTTAAAACTAAATCTTCCTGGTGCGTAGCCACGCACTTTTGCTTCTTTTGTTTCTGAGAAGAGTTTTCTGATGTCATCAAAGAGTTTTGTGTACGTTGCGGGGTTTGATCGCGGAGTTCGTCCGATAGGGCTTTGGTCAATAACGATAAGCTTGTCGATTGTTTTGTCAAGTTCTAATTTTTTGTGCTCTCCCGCAACGACTTTTGCTCCCATAACTTTTTTTTGCAGCGCAGGCTCGAGTGTGCGGGTGACGAGCGTGCTTTTTCCGCTGCCTGAAACTCCTGTTACGCAGCACAGTACTTGTGTAGGAAACTTTACCGTGACGTTTTGGAGGTTGTGCTCGTTTGCTCCAACTATTTTCATCCATCCTTGTGGCTTGCGTCGTGTGGCAGGTACGTTAATCGCTTTTTTCCCTGAAAGATACGTTCCTGTCAGTGAGTTGCTCTCAGCTACTTCTTGTGGCGTTCC
The DNA here is from genome assembly GCA_007128245.1 of Candidatus Woesearchaeota archaeon. Taxonomy (GTDB): domain Archaea; phylum Nanobdellota; class Nanobdellia; order Woesearchaeales; family SKIA01; genus SKIA01. The sequence continues at coordinate 2,210 of SKXU01000089.1, read as the reverse complement.
TTGTGCGATAATAGACCCGCCGTGTCTTCCCGCCCCTGGTCCGAGGTCTATGACGAAGTCTGCTTGTCGTATCGTGTCTTCGTCGTGCTCAACTACAATCACGGTATTTCCGAGGTCTCGAAGGCCTTTGAGGGTGTCTATGAGTTTCTGATTGTCTCGCTGGTGCAGCCCGATACTTGGCTCATCTAGTATGTACATGACTCCCATGAGCTGACTGCCAATTTGCGTTGCGAGGCGTATGCGTTGCGCTTCTCCTCCTGATAGCGTTCCTGCACTTCGTGAGAGGGTGAGGTATTGAAGTCCTACGTTATTCAAAAAGCTTAGTCGATCAATGATTTCTTTGAGCACTTGTTTTGCGATGAACGCTTCTTTTTCTGTGAGTGTTAGGTTTGTGAAGAATTCGAGTGCTCGTCGTATGGACAGATCAGTGACTTGTATGATATTGTTGTTGTTTATGGTAACAGCCAGACTTGTTGGTTTCAGGCGTTTTCCTTGGCAGCTTGGACACGGCTTTTCTATCATGTACTCTTCAAGGTGTGCTCGTAGTCGCTCACTATCTGTTTGTTTGTATATTCGGTCAAACATGGGAAGCACTCCCTCCCATCCTGATCCTCCGTGTAGTACAAAGTCTTTTTGTGCTTTGGGAAGCTTCTCGAATGGCACAAAGATATCAAGCCGTCGGTTTGCTTGTGCAAGTTGATTTATCCTCCATGAGTCCATGCGTTTTGACCACGCATCAATCGCGCCATCACTAATGCTTAGTTCAGGATTGGGGATGACGAGATCAGCACTAAATTGGGTGAGTCCTCCAAGCCCGTGACATTCAGCGCACGCTCCAAACGGGCTGTTAAATGAGAACATGCGTGGTTCAAGTTCTTCGAGCGCAACACCGCAGTCAGCGCATGCGTATTTGCTTGAAAACAGCTGCTCTGTGCCGTCCTCAAAAACTACTCGCACGTATCCTTCGCTGCGCTTAATCGCTTGTTCTACTGCTTCTGTGAGTCGCGAGAGCTCTGTTGCGTCTACGCGGTCTTGAACTGCGTCAATATCGTGTTTGACGTATCGCTCAAGCGTGAACGGCTCATCTGAGCGCTGGATGGTGCCATCAATTCGTACTCGTGTATATCCTTCTTCGTTGAGTTCTTTGACTAGCTCTTGATAGGTTCCTTTCTTTTGTCGGATGATGGGCGCGAGAATGGTGAGCGTTCCTTTGTGTGATGCGAGGTGCTGCGCGATTTGCTGCGGGCTCTGCTCTTTAATGGGTTTTCCGCACTCTGGACAGTGAGGGGTTCCAATACGAGCAAATAACAGTCTGAGGTAGTCGTAGATTTCTGTCACGGTACCAACAGTTGATCGTGGGTTTTTGCTCGTGGTTTTCTGCTCGATACTAATGGCCGGAGAAAGACCTTCGATACTGTCAAGGTCGGGCTTGTTCATCAGGCCAAGAAATTGTCTTGCGTACGCAGACAGACTCTCAACATATCTTCGCTGCCCTTCAGCGTAGAGTGTGTCAAAGGCAAGGCTTGATTTTCCGCTGCCTGAAAGGCCTGTGATAACAACAAGCTTGTCGCGTGGGATGGTAACGTCAATGTTTTTGAGGTTGTGCTCACGCGCTCCCCGAATAACAATATCTTTCATTGAGTGCGAGAATATTGGTTGCTTTTAGAACCTATTGCTTGAGTGTCGGTGCAACACGTTTAAATATCTTCGATCACAAAAGTTGCTTGTGAATCGTGCGTTACTCGTGTGCCTTGTGGTGGCTTTTGTTTTGTTGCCTGTGGTTTCTGCTCGTGATATTTGGGTTGATAATTCGTGTCCTCCTGGTGGGAACGGTAACACTGAGGTGTGCGGTCCGAATGGTCCGTTTCATGACTTGCATGATGCGTTCCGCGCGGTATCAACGGGTGATACGGTCATGATTAAGGAGGGTGCTGGCCCGTATATTACGAACAGTCTTGGAACGTGGGATGATGACCGAGAGCGTTATTGGGATCCGGGTTTTTTCATGCAGACTGCTGTGAATCCTACGGAGTGGACGACCATACGTTCCGCTCCTGGTCATCGAGCGGTGATTGCTAGTTGTTCGACCTCCGTTACTGATTGGTGTGAGATTCCTGCGCTAAATCTTCGCTGGGATTATATTCATGTACACAACCTTACTGTCATTGGTGGTTTAAATGTTTTGGGCGTTACTCTCATTGAGAACAACA
>SKXU01000084.1 GCA_007128245.1 Candidatus Woesearchaeota archaeon | reverse complement strand
TTCCACATGAAACCACCCTTGCAAGAATTTATTTCCACACCAGAACCTTTTTAAAAGAAGTCGTGTTCGCTTCATGTTATACACACGCGATTTGTGTATGCAACACGCCTGAGAATCGCGCTGCCAGTCTTCTGGTGCACACCGCGAGCATAATAGGCGATACAACACACGCCCTATCGTTCCAGATAGACCTATCCAAAATGGGAAAGAAAATCAACCACTCAAGGCACGGAAGCCTACAATATTGGCCGAGAAAGCGAGCAGCACGCCAACACGCGCGCGTACGCAGCTTCGCATCTGACAAAGAAGGATTTGCAGCTTTCGCAGGGTTCAAAGCAGGCATGACGCACATCCAAGTAGTTGACAACCAAAAAAACTCGCCAACAAAAGGACGAGAAATAAATGTCCCAGTAACAATCATCGAATGCCCCCCACTCAAAATCATCGGGGTGCGCGCATACAAACACAACACGAAAGGATACGGAGAAACAGCAGCTACCGAAGTGCGCCTCAAATCAAATTCAAAACACCTTGAGAGAACCACCACGTGGAAACCAACAGGATCACTTGACAAACTCCACCCTGAAGACTTCACACGAGCAACACTTATTGCTCACACACAACCAGACCTAGCGGGATTTGGACAGAAAAAACCACAAATCTTCGAAGTAGGATTTAATGGTTCAGTCGCAGACACCATTGCATTTGCGAAAGAACACCAAGAAGTCACTGTTGACAAAATCCTTGAGCCAGGAGCATTCGTTGACGCACACGCAGTCACCACAGGAAAAGGATTTGCAGGCGTCGTCAAGCGCTTTGGCGTCTCACTAAGAAGTCATAAGAGCGAGAAAAGTAACAGAAAAGCAGTCATTGGACCTGAAGGATACGGAAAAGTCCAGTACACAGCACCCCAAGCAGGAAAGATGGGATACCACTTACGCACAGAGTACAACAAACAAATCATGGCCATTGTAGAGCCTGACCAAGTACAAATTTCTGGCGGCCTTGTCAACTACGGACAAGTCAAAAACACCACGCTTCTTGTGAAAGGAAGCATTCCAGGACCAAAAAAGCGCATGGTAACATTAGTAAAATCAACCCGTCAAGATCCAAAAGCATCAACGCAACCAATGGAAGTATCGCACATCGCAACACGATCACAACAAGGAAACAACTAAGATGAAACTCAAAATCCTCAACACAAAAAACACCCAAAACGGGGACATCACCTTTCCTATCAACGAACCGCTCCGAACTGACCTCATCAAGCGAGCAATTCAATCGCTACGCAGTCGCGCAAGACAGCCCTATGGTGCTGATCCGCGAGCAGGTCTTAAACACTCAACAAACATCAGAAAACGACGCCGAGTCTACCGTGGAAGCTACGGAAGCGGTATTGCTCGCAGTCCAAGAAAGATTCTCTCACGAAACGGACGCCGCCTAAACTGGGTGGGAGCAGAAGCACCAAACACTGTTGGTGGACGACGAGCGCACCCCGCTAAAGCATCAAAGATCTGGGAGAGAAAAATTAACAAGAAAGAAAACCGCAAAGCAATCAGCAGCGCAATCACTGCTACGCTTGACAAAGAAGTTGTTGCTCTGCGCGGACACAAACTCCCAAGCACATACCCTTTCGCACTCGACGCTGACTTTGACGCGCTCACAAAAACAAAAGATGTTATCGCAGCGCTCGAAACACTCGGATTTGCTGATGACCTCACAAGAGGAGCGCAAGGAGCCAAATCGCTTCTTATCGTAACTGAAAGTGAAACACTCACAAAAGCAGCAAAGAACATTTCAGGAGTAGACGTTGCCTCCGCACGACAACTCAACGCGTACATGCTTGCACCCGGAGCGCACCCTGGTCGAGCAACGCTGTACACTACGCAAAGTATCAAGATTCTTTCCGGAGAAGAACCAGCGGACAGTACACAGAAATCCGCTGACAGTAAGCCGAAAGCCGTAAAGAAAGCTGCGAACACTAAGCCGAAAGCCGCGGTCAGTAAGCCGAAAGCCGTCAAAAAGGAGGCTAAGAAATGAACACCATCCGCTACCCACTCACCACAGAAAAAAGCATCCGTATGATGGAAGCAGAAAACAAGCTTGTGTTCATGGTACACCCAAAGTCTACTAAGGCACAAATCAAAAAAGAGCTTGAAGAAACACTCAAAGCAAACGTTACACGAGTAAACACACTCAAAACACTTACAGGAAAAAAAGCAATCGTCACATTCGGAGCAGACACTCCCGCAATTGACATCGCAACATCATTGGGGTTGATCTAAAATGGGTAAACCAATTATTCCACAAAAAAGAGGTAAGGGCTCACCTTCATACACTGTTACGAGTCACCGATTCAAAGGCCAAGCAAAGCACTTTGCTGATGGAGAAGGTCAAATCGTTGATATCATTCACTGTGCTGGACACACTGCACCGCTTGCATTAGTTGAGCACGAACAAGGACTGCTCTACCTGACCATTGCAGGAGAAGGAGCGAGCGTTGGAGAAATTGTTCAAATCGGACAAGACGCAGAGCTCAAAGTAGGAAACACCCTCATGCTCCAAGACGTTCCAGAAGGAACACCAGTCTTTAACATCGAAGGCCAGCCAGGAGACGGCGGCAAATTCGTACGATCATCAGGAAGCGCAGCTCGCGTAGTCACGAAAACTGCTACGCACGTAACCGTTGCTCTTCCATCAAAAAAACAACGCACCTTCAGTGCGAAATGCCGAGCAACAATCGGTGTTCCTGCAGGCGGAGGACGCGTTGACAAACCACTGCTTAAAGCAGGAGTAGCATTCCACAAATACGGTGCACGCAACAAGTACTGGCCGAAAGTTTCAGGTAACAGTATGAACGCAGCAGACCACCCATTTGGAAATACGCGAAGCATGCGAAAGTCCAAATCGAAACCTGCTCCACGTGACGCGCCACCAGGACGTAAAGTCGGTATGATTAGACCACGACAAACAGGGAGAAAGTAGATGGCAAAAAAAGTATTTACCTACAAGGGCAAGACGCTCGACGAACTCAGCACACTCTCACGAGATGAGCTGGCAGCACTCTTTGACAGCCGTGCGCGCAGAACAATGATGCGCGGATACCCTGAGGAGTGGAAGAAAGCAGAGGCAAAGATCCTTGCGAAAGACAGAGTAAAAACACACGCTCGAGAACTCATCATCCTCCCACGGATGGTAGGGAAAACTGTCCTTGTTCATAATGGCAAGGAGTTCAAAGAAGTTCGCATCCAAGAAGAAATGATTGGACAGCGACTTGGTGAATTTGCACTTACAAGAAACAACGTGAGACACTCAAATCCAGGAGTTGGCGCTACGAGATCAAGCTCGGCAGCATCAGTACGATAACTATGGGATACAAATACGCATATCAAGGAGACACACAATCAACTGCGCGTGCAGCGCAGACAAATGTAGCTGTGAGTACGAAGTCAGCTATTATGGTTGCAAACTTTGTGCGTGGAAAAAGTGTTGAGCGTGCACAACGAGACCTCGGTCTTGTCCTAGCAAAAAAAATTGCTGTGCCATTCACACGCTTCACAGATGGCGCTGGCCACAAGCCAGGCATCGGTCCAGGAAAATATCCTATCAAAGCATCCGAGTACATGCTGTCCGCAATCAACTCTGCAGCAGCAAACGCTCGAGACAAGGGACTTGGTGATGAGCTCACCATCGTGTCTGTCACAGTACATCAAGCTGCAAGACAAATGCGCTATGGAAGACTGCGCGGTCGTCAACGAAAAGGAACTCACATCGAAGTGGTCGTTGCAGAAGCTGAAGAGAAAAAGACACGCAAGCCCGCAACAAAGGCAAAGCCGAAAGCTGCGGACAGTACGCCGAAAGCTGCGGACAGTACGCCGAAAGCTGATACAGAGCCGAAAGCTGCGGACAGTGAACCGTCAGCTGAACAAGAGCCTGCGAAAAAAGCAGCAAAAAAAAGCACGCCGAAAGCTGATACAGAGCCGAAAGCAGTAAAGAAAGCTGCGGACAGTACGCCGAAAGCTGAAAAGAAGTCAGAGGAGAAGAAAGAGTAATGGCAATTGAAAGAAAATTCGTCGATCAGAACATGCGTGAATTCCGCATCAAGCGCTTTGTTGAAGAAAACGTTCAGCGTGTAGGTCTCTCTGATGTGAAGCTCAAAAAAACTCCTCTTGGAGACAAAATCGTTATTCACGCATCACGACCTGGTCTTGTTGTTGGCCGAGGCGGAGCAAGCATCCAACTCCTCACAAGACAACTCAAAGAAGAGTTCAACCTTGACAATCCACAAATCGAGATTGAAGAAATCGCAAACCCTGATCTTGACGCAGACATCGTTGCAGAACGAGTGCTCAACACACTTGAACGATTCGGGTCAGGAAGAACCAAAAGTATTGGTCACCGAGCAATGGCAGACACCATTCGAGCAGGCGCTCTGGGCGTCGAGATTATCATCTCAGGAAAAATCCCTAGCATGCGAGCTAAGAGCTGGCGATTCTACCAAGGATACCTCAAGAAAGCAGGAGATATTGCGGTTGAAGGAGTCGATAAGAGCATCAAGTCAGTAACGCTCAAATCAGGAGCTGTAGGGATTAGAGTGAGCATTATGCCACCAGGTCTTGTGCTCCCAGACAACATCACACTCACTGAGCAACTCGTCACAGAAGTAGAAGAAGTAACAGGTACGCCTGAAGCTTTGGAAACAGAAGAGATTGCTCAAGAACCTGCTAAAGAGACAACAACCGAAGCTGAAACAGCAGAAGTAACAACTCAAGCAGAGCCGTCAGCTGAGGACACTGAGCCGAAAGCCGAACAAAGCGTGTCAGAAGAACAATCATCTGATGCGGAGGAAAAACAATGAACTTCAAAGAACTTGAAGCGCTCACGGAAAAACAGCGTGAAGAAAAACGCAAAGAGTTAGAATTGGAGCTCATGAAAGAGCGAACGCAAGTTGCGTCCGGTTCAATCCCAAAAAATCCTGGGATGATGAGACAAAACAAGCGAATCATCGCTCGTATCAAAACAATAGAGAACCAACGATGAGTAAGATATGCGCTACCTGTGGACTCCCTGAAGACCTCTGTGTCTGTGAGGACATCGCAAAAGAAAGTCAGCGCATAACCGTGTTCATTGACCGAAGAAAATTCGGCAAAGAATACACCGTCGTTGATGGTATCGATCACAACGAGATCGATGTCAAGGAGTTGGCCAAAACCCTCAAGACCAAACTGGCTTGTGGAGGAACCGCTAAAGGTGGCCGTATCGAACTCCAAGGAAATCACCTTTCAGAGACTGCCTCAGTCCTTATGGATCAAGGCTTTGCTCCTGAAACCATCGATGTAAAACGATGATACGACAAGAATTCATCGGACGCACACTCACTGTGGTGGATGCATCCAACGAAGACCTTGTCGGCATTCACGGAATCATCATTGATGAAACAAAAAACACGCTCCGTGTGCGAACGGACCGGGGCGAGAAGACGCTCCTAAAAGAGCAAGTACGCATCCAAGTCGATGACGTACTCATGGAAGGGTCACCCCTTACCGTGCGCCCTGAAAAGCGCACAAAACTTAGGATAAAACAATGGCAGCGAAAAAAACCGCAAAACAAGTAGCCCCAGAGGGCCAAGATAAAGGCAGCGTAAGCACTATTAGCCTGCGAGGGCAAGAGTTCGTCGGAACAGTAGTTTCAGCGAAAGCGCACCGAACAGTTAGTGTAGCTTGGGAGCGCCGCCGATACGTCCCTAAGTATGAGCGCTACGAGAAGCGACGCTCAAAAGTTGCCGCCCACAACCCTGATGAGATTGACGCAAAAGAAGGTGATGTGGTGCGCATTAAAGAATCACGACCGCTCTCAAAGACAAAGCACTTTGTCGTTACAGAAATACTTACGAGGAAACAAGAATGAAACCAATTACGTCATCAGTAACTGAAGCCTTCCAACCAGGAAGTCAAGTCGCTACTTGTGATAACTCCGGAGCAAAAATCGTTGAGATCATCAGTGTTCTCAACAAGAAAACAAGCAAAGGACGAAGATCAGGAGCTGGTGTTGGAGACATGTGCATCGTCACAGTCAAGAAAGGAAGACCTGACGTGCGAAAGCAAGTAATGCACGCAGTAATTGTGAGACAGAAAAAAGAATTCCGCCGAGTTGACGGAGTTCACGTAAAGTTTGAGGACAACGCTGTCGTCGTCTGTAAAGACGCGAAAGGAAACCCTAAAGGAACCATCTTTAAGGGCCCCATTGCAAAGGAAGCCGCCGACCGATGGCCTGGCGTAGCAAATGTTGCTTCCATAATTGTGTGATACTATGAAACAAACCTTTAAACGAACCTGGAACAAGAGCGTGCAAGCGCGCAAACAACGAAAGTATCGTTATAATGCTCCTTTGCACACGCAAAGTAAGTTTTTACACGCTTCACTCTCAAAGCCTCTCAGAGAAAAGCACGGACGAAGAAGTCTTCGTGTGCGCACAGGAGATGAAGTTGAGATCTTACGCGGTTCCTTTAGTGGAGAGAGTGGTGTTGTGGAAGAGATTGACACCAAACGAGCACGCCTTATCATCAGAGGAGTGGCTGCGCTGAAACTTGACGGTAGTCGAAAACCGTATCCGGTCGCAATTAGCAACGTTCGCATCACAAAACTTGTAGAAGACAAGAGGAGAATCTAATATGGTACACAATCACTTAAAGAGATTAGCAGCCCCCAAAGCATGGGTTGTCTTACGCAAAGAACGTGTGTTTATTACTCGCCCAAAACCAGGAAGAGCATTTGATCTAGCTATGCCACTTAATCAAGTCATCAAGCTCCTACTCAAAAAAGCGGATACAAAAAAAGAGGTTCGCTACATCCTTCATCACGAACACGTTCTTGTGAACGGAAAGCGCGTGTATGATCATCGACTTCCTGTAGGATTTATGGATGTCATCACCTTCCCTGGCGTGAAGGAGTCATACATTATCTCTCTTTCAAAGAAAGGAAAACTGACTGCTCGCGCTCTTGATGACAAGATTGCAACAAAGAGAATTGTAAAAATCAGAAACAAGACTCGCCTTGCAAATAGTATTCAAGTAAACGCCTATGACGGAACAAACATTCTTGTTGACAAAGCTGATTATGCTGTTGGAGACAGTCTTTTAATTGAAGATGCAAAGATTGTTGAACACCTTCCGCTCAAAAAAGGCGCTCATATCATTCTTACAGGCGGAAGCCACACAGGAATGACAGGTGTTGTCGAGGAAGTTGATGGAAAAACAATCGTGTTTGTGAGCGGCGAGGAAACTCTTTCAACAGCTCGAAGGCACGCGTTTGTACTGGATAAAACTTTCGCTGAGGTGGTCCAATGAACGTCATGAAAACACTTCAGATTGACAAAGTAACCATTAACTTTGGAGCTGGAAAAGACCAGCAACGACTTGAAAAAGGCATGCAACTTATTCAGATGATCACAGGAAAAACCCCTGTCAAGACAATCACTCAAGCAAGAATCCCTGGGTGGGGTCTACGCCCTGGTCTCCCCGTAGGATTAAAGTTGACTCTTCGCGGAGAAGAGGCGAAGAGTGTTCTCTCACGACTACTTGAAGCGCGCGAGAATCGTCTCAAAGAATCCTGTGTTGATAATTATGGGAACATTTCGTTTGGTCTATCTGAATATATTGATATTCCTGGCGTAAAATACGACCCAAAAATTGGTGTGATTGGTATTCAAGCATCAATCACGCTCACACGACCTGGATATCGCGTTTCCCGAAGAAAACTCAGATCAACATCTATCGGAAAACATCATGTGGTATCACGACAAGAAGCTAAGGAGTTTATGGAAAAACACTTTAGCGTGGAGTTTGTACAATGACAACGAGCAACTGGAAAAAAGCATTCACACAATTAGATGAGAAGCCTGATGTTAAACGAAAATACATCAAGCACAACAGCCCGAAAAAGCGCGCTCATGGAATTGCAACTCGCTCGTGCAAACTCTGTGGAAGTCATCGAGCAATGATTAGCAAGTATGGACTTAACGTATGCAGAAAATGCTTTCGTCAGTACGCACTTGACTTAGGATTCAAACAATATAGGTAACGACAATGGCTCTAAATAACCCTCTAGCAAACGTACTGTCCGCGATCAATAATAACGAGCGCGTCTCACACAAAGAAGTTACTCTTAAGAATAATTCGAAGGTGATTCGAAAAGTTCTTGATATTCTTCAAGAACAAGGATATGTTTCCTCGTTTGAAGTTATTGAGAACGGCCGAGGAGGCGAGCTTAAGGTGCTTCTTGCAGGCACAATCAACAAGATTGGAGTTATTTCGCCCAACTTTCCTGTTGGGAAAAGCGACTATCAAAAGTATGAGCAGCGTTACTTGCCTGCGCGAGACTTTGGTATCTTGGTCGTATCTACGAGCAAAGGTATGATGACGCATATGCAAGCAAAAGAACTCGGTATTGGAGGAAGGCTGATCGCCTACTGTTACTAATGAAAGCAACTATTCAAGAACAAGTGCCCATCCCTGAGGGAGTAACCGCTTCCTATCAGAACAATGTACTTGTTGTCGAAGGAAAAGCCGGTAAAGTAGAGCGCACGCTCATCCAGCCTGGTATCGCTATCTCTGTGAAAGATAACGTGGTCCATCTCGATGCTCCCAACGCAACTCAACGAGAGAAAAGACACTTGTACACCATGAGGTCTCACATTAGAAACATGCTTCAAGGAGCACAAGAAGGCCATACGTATAAACTCAAAGTGTGTTCGGGACACTTTCCTATGAACGTTTCCGTCTCAGGCGACAAGCTTACGGTCAAAAACTTCCTTGGAGAAGCTGTTCCTCGAGTGCTCTCGCTCAAACAAGGAGCTGTGGTAAAACTTGACGGAGATATCATTACCGTATCTGCTCCTTCAAAGGAGATTGCAGGCCAACAAGCTGCAGACATTGAGCAGCTCACACGTATCACCAACAGAGATAGAAGAATCTTCCAAGATGGACTCTATATTGTTGAAAAGGACGGGAGGCCCATACTATGACGAAATTTATCAGACATCGTGCGCACACCAAAAAACGCCTTGGTGATGCATGGAGAAGACCTCGCGGATGGCAGAACAAGATGCGCCTTTCCAAGAAAGGGCACAGACCAAAGGTTCGTGTGGGGTATCGAACGCAAAAAGATACACGAAACACAAGGAAAGGATTGGAAGTTACTACCGTCTATAACGTGGCAGACGTACAATCTCTTGACCCCAAGACACAAGGAGCAGTTATTGGTGCTGTGGGTATGAAAAAGAAGATCGAAATCCTCAAAGCTATTCAACAGACAAAAGTTACTCTTCTCACAGGAGATCCTGCTGCTAAGCAAAAAGAGCTTGAAACAGTGTTTGCTGAGCGTAAAAAAGCCACTGAGCAACGCGATAAAGAGCGGGCTGAAAAGCAAAAGGAACTTGAGAAGAAAACAGAGGCTGAGGAAAAAGCAGTAGACGCTGAAGAACAGAAAAAGGAGGAGGACGAAGAGAAACAAAAAGTCCTCACGAAAGCACGATGAACCTCTCAACACAAAAACGATTAGCAGCAAGCCTTCTGAAGTGCTCAGAAAAGCGCGTAGTATTTGACGAGCAAGCACTTGAGAGTATTGCAGAGTCAATTACCAAAGAAGATATTCGGCAGCTTATCAAAGAAGGGGTAATTCGAAAGGTTCCTGTCTCTGGCATTAGTCGTGTGCGCGCAAACAAGCGCCTTGAGCAACGACGCAAGGGCCGACAACGAGGTTCTGGTACCCGCAAAGGTACGCGTAACGCGCGTCTTCCTCACAAACAAGCATGGATGAATAAGATTCGCGCGCAACGAAAGCACTTGCTTGAGTTGCGAGAACAAGAAACGATTTCCGGTTCGGATTACAGAAACCTGTATCGCAAGGCGAAGGGTGGTTTTTTCCGTTCACGAAGACATATCAACTTGTTTATTGATGAACATGACATGAGGAGGAAAGACTAATGGCCAAAACAAATCGCTTTAATCTTCCTTTCAGAAGACGAAGACAACTCAAAACAGATTATAAAAAGCGTTTAGCACTACTCAAAAGCCGCACTCCGCGCCTTGTTGTGCGCAAGTCAAACGCGAACACCGTAGTACAAATCATCGAGTACCGCCCTGATGGCGATGTTATCTTGGCACAAGGCTCAACAGCTCAACTTGCCGGATTTGGTTGGAAGGCTTCGCAAGGAAGTATTCCTGCTGCGTATCTTGCAGGATATCTTGCTGGTACGCGAGCACTTAAGGCAGGGGTGTCAGATGTCATTGCTGATTTAGGCATGCAAGAGCCCTATCATGGCGGTCGATTATTCGCTGCTGTCAAAGGCGCTCTTGATGCTGGCCTGAGTGTTCCTGCTTCGGACTCTGCATTCCCGTCAGAGGAGCGATTGTCAGGTACGCATATTGATGAGTCAATGCCTAAGCTCGTTGAGGCAGTAAAAAAGAAGGTAGGTGCTTAATATGGAAGAATGGATACCCAAAACAGATCTTGGTCGTCGCGTCAAGCATCGACAAATTACTGATATCAACGAAATTCTTGATAATGGTCACATTATCTTGGAGCCGCAAATCACTGATTCGCTTCTTCCTGAGATGGAAAATGATCTCTTGCTTATTGGGCAATCTAAAGGTAAGTTTGGTGGAGGACGAAGACGTGTGTTTCGTCAAACGCAAAAGAAGACTCGTGAAGGAAACAAGCCGCGTTTTGCAGCGTATGCTGTGGTTGGCAACCAAGATGGTATTGTAGGTCTTGGCTATGGAAAAGCGCGAGAAACAGTTCCTGCTCGTGACAAGGCGCTGCGCAAGGCCAAGATTAGTGTCTTTAAGATTGCTCGCGGATCCGGTTCTTGGGAAGGTACTGTTGACGAACCCCACACCATTCCGTTTACTGTTGAAGGTAAGTGCGGTTCAGTCGTTGTTCGCCTCAAACCCGCTCCGAAAGGTAAGGGTCTTGTTGCAGAAAAAGAAGTGCAAAAAATTCTTCGAGCAGCAGGCGTCCAAGATGTATGGTCTGAGTCGTGGGGTCAGACAAAAAACAAGATTAACCTAATTAAAGCTACTGAGGCAGCGCTTAAGAAATTGAGCACAACAAAGCTGCGACCGCAAGACGTGAAAAACCTTTCCGTATCTTATGGGAACGTGAATTCAATTGCGATTGCGCAAGAGCCAGCACCATCTAAAGTTTCTGCGCCTAAAAAGCCAGTCGTAGAAGTTCCTGATACGGCTGCTGAGCAGGCTGAGAATAAGCCTCTTAAGGGCGCGAGCACCTCGCTTGAGCACGTAAATGGCATTGGTCCGACAACCGCAAAAACCCTTATCGAAGCAGGGTTCTCCGACGCTGAGAAACTTGCGGCATCGTCTGTCGAAGAATTATCAGCACTGGACGGTATTGGTAAAGCTACTGCAAAAAAACTCATTGAAGCAGCTAAGGAGGCAATGCAATGATCGCAGCGATTCTTATTCGAGGAAAGATTGATGCTCGCCAGGACGTGAAAGACACCTTGACTATGCTTAACCTTGACAGAAAGCACGCGTGCGTTCTTGTTGAAGACTCTCCTGTATATATGGGGATGCTGAATAAGTGCAAAGACTTTGTTACCTATGGAGAAGTTTCAGAAGCTACTATCAAAAAGCTCGAAGCAATCAAGCAAGGAAAGGTTGCGCGCCTACACCCTCCTCGAGGAGGATTAAAATCGATTAAGCGCTCAACAACGAGTGGCGGAGACCTTGGTCCTCGCAAGGACATGGATGCACTAGTTGAGAGGATGATGCCATGACAATTACGAAAAGAAAAAAAGTTCGCAAGTATCGCGGTTCAAAAACGCACGGTGGCGGAAGCATGAAAAAACGACGCGGCGCAGGTAGCCGTGGAGGCCGTGGTCGTGCAGGTTCTGGTAAGCGTGGAGACTCAAAAAAGCCTTCTTACTGGAAAGATTGGGAAATGGGAACACATGGATTTACTTCCCATTCGCGCTCTGTGACTGTTGCGATGAACGTTTCTGACTTGCACCGAGAACTTCCTCGTCTTGTTGAGCAAGGCGTTGCCACAAAAAAAGGCGATATCTACACGGTGGATCTCTCTGTACTTGGCGTTGATAAGCTTCTTGGCGCAGGGCACATTGGTGTTTCTGTGTCAGTCTCTGTTGCCGCAGCAACACCGAAGGCAAAAGAGAAGGTAAGTGCTGCTGGTGGCTCTGTTGTTGAGGAGGCGTCAGAGGACTAACTTTTTATAGTCCTCGTCGCACACACGCATCATGAGTTGGATTGAGTCGCTCGCAAAGTACGTCCCTGAAATCGTTCGGCCAAAAGAGAAAAACCTTGGTTTTAAGCGTAAGATGTATTGGACGTTGGGCGTGTTGTTTGCGTTCTTTGTCCTTGGAGTTATTCCGCTCTGGGGTCTTGATCCTGCAAGCCAGTTCGAATTTGCGCAACTAGAGCTTATTCTTGGTGCTTCTTTTGGTTCCATTATCTCGCTTGGTATTGGTCCTATTGTTACTGCAAGTATCGTTTTGCAGCTCCTTAAGGGTTCTGGAATCCTTGATATTGATACGCACACGGACGCTGGGAAAAAGAAATTTCAAGCAATTCAACAAGTGTTGACTGTTGTGTTTGTGGTTTTTGAAGCATTTATTTTTGTCTACATGGGCGGGCTTGCTCCTCCTTCGGGCGTTCCGAACTTTCAGGTGATGCAGCTCTTGTTGGTATTCCAGCTTATTATTGGCGGTATGCTTATCTTGTTCATGGATCAAGTTACTTCTAAGTGGGGTTTTGGTTCGGGTGTGGGACTATTCATCGCGGCGGGCGTCGGAAAAGAGTTGTTTGTACGAACGTTCAGTCCGTTGAGTCCAAGCGTGGAGGGTATTCAAGGAGAAGGGTATATTGGTGCCGTTCCCGACCTGATTTTTCGTGCGATTCCCCAAGGTGAGATGCTTGCTGCAACGACCTTGCTTGCTGCGATTATTGCTACCATCGTTATTTTCCTTGTGGTAGTCTTTACGCAGGCGATGAAAGTGGAGATTCCTCTCTCGTTTGGTCGCGTCCGAGGCCATGGTATTCGTTGGCCGCTAAACTTTTTTTATACTTCTAACATTCCTGTTATCTTGGTTGCAGCGCTTCTTGCGAACATGCAGTTGTGGGCGCGTTTGATGCAAGGGTGGGCTGAGCGAACCCTCGAAGCTATTGGTGAGGGTGCAGCAACGTTTGGTCAAAACATGATTATTACTGTGAGTCGTTGGCTTGGTCATGTGGGCGAGCAAGGCCAGCCTATTCCGTTTCAAGACACCCTTGGTTTTATTGGCTACATCACTCCTCCGAATATGTTGGAGGGTTTTATTACGGGTAGCGTTACGGGTCAGATGTGGGCTGCTGCTGGTGTGTATACATTGTTCATGGTTGCAGGTTCTGTGTTGTTCTCATACTTCTGGGTGCAAACAGCAGGTCTTGATTCTCGCTCACAAGCAAAGAACATCATGGCTTCGGGTCTTCAAGTCCCTGGCTTTAGAAAAGATCCTCGTGTGATGGAGCGCCTCTTGGATCGATATGTTATGCCACTTACCATTATGGGCGGTATTGCTGTTGGGCTTCTCGCGGCGATCGCTGATCTTTCAGGCACATTAACGTCTGGTATTGGTCTCTTGCTTGCAGTAATGATTCTGTATCGTATGTATCAAGATATCGCTAAAGAGCAGGCGTACGAGATGAATCCTATGATGCGTCGCTTCTTCGGTAAAGAGTAAGTGTATGAAGTTTGATGCGTTACTACGTCAGGCACATGCAGTACGGTTATTCCCGTCATTTCGCGTCTATGAGTCTCATACAGTTATTGCTCCGGCAGATCCTACGAATCTTCGTTTGGACGAGCTTGCTGAGCGCTTGGCCCTGCTTTCAGGAGGGGAGTACAAGCGCACATGCTACGATGTCAAGCAAGATGTATTATTACTTCCTGTTGCGCAGCTTGGGCGCGTATATACTGGTTTGGTAGTCATCGCTCCCAATCACTCGTTTACTGGTTACGAACGAGTGCATCCATGGTCTTTTCCCTGCACGGGTTTGTGTCCAGCCACGTGGAATAGGCTAACCACTCCTTTTTTATAGCGGCTCATTCTTTCTGCTTACATGCTAAACACAATCCTTGATCCTGTTCTCGGGTGGTCTCTTGCGTTACCCCTCTGGCTTGCTATCCTTATTCTTTCTTTTGCTATCTCTCTTGTTATTACTTTGGTCTATCGTTTCGCTACTGATCAAGATGAGATGAAGCGGTTAAAGGAGAAGACGAAAAAGTATCAAAAGCAGATGCGTGAGCACCGGGATGATACCAAAAAGCTTGCTAAGATTCAGAAGGAGGCGATGTCTGTGAACATGACGTACATGGGTAAGTCTCTGAAGCCAACCTTGTACACTATGATTCCTTTATTATTTGTTTTTTTGTGGATGAACAGTGCGTTCGCTCTTGACATTGTGGAGGAGGACGAGCCTGTATTTGTGACTGCGTTTATGCAGCTTCCTGATCGTGTGCGTATTGATACTGAGCTGTCTGTGTCTGGCGAGCAGATTAAGGAGACTGTTGAGCGTCAAGTGTCTTGGAGCGTCTCAGGCCCTCCAGGAGTGCATACAGTGTTTTTCGAGTCTTCTGATGGTGAACGCGTCTCTCATGACGTTATCATTGGCGATCGTCCTGCGGATCCCGTTCTTGCGCACAGCGGCGTGTTCTTGCGCACAGAGGTTGGCTATCAAAAAGCAACTCCGTTCGGAGAGTTTTCTGTGTTTGGATATAATCCTGGGTGGTTGTTTACGTATATCCTCTTTTCAATAGTGTTCTCTATTGGTTTGCGAAAACTCCTTCGCATTCACTAAGAACAAAGGTTTTTTATTCGTGTACATTCATGTGTTGCTTTATGAGAGCGCTCCTGTTGGTTTTCGGATTGATTTTCTTGGTTGCCTGTCTTCCTGCCGGACCTACAGGTCACGCTACTGCTCCTCCCACGCATTTTCAGGATGGAAGTCAGGTGCTTATCTCTGCGAGTGTTGATGAGCCGACCTTCGGAGTGTATCCTGTGCGAATCACGGTCTTTGGTGACCGTGTCTACCCTACGGTATTGGTGAACGGAGAAGAGCACACTCTTGCGGGTCCAGAGGCGGGAAGGTGGCTTATGCATCGGGGCTCTCGCGTATTTTTTCTTCCCGAAGGGGAGCACACCATTCATGCATTTTCTTGTCTGGAATCCTTTTGGGGTTGGAAGTGTGGGTGTCGCTCAGCTGATGATTGTGGTCATTGGATGCAGCGGTCTGTGATTGTGGGGTGATTCTACTCGAGAATACTTTTTTTCATTATAGAAATAAATTATTGGTTTCCCGTCACCTTTAAAAAGCCCTTCTGATTCGCTTCTCGTATGGTACACGGAGCCAACAAAACAAGCGGACGCCGAAAAGTCTTTGTGCGCACCACTACGCAGACTAAAGAGCGATATCTCGAAAAACGCCCTTCAAAGCCAACGTGTGTGTGCGGAAGACCCCTTCTCGGCACTGCTCGTGGAACGAGAACGGAGATTAACAAGCTCTCAAAATCACAGAAGCGACCCTCTCGTCCTTTTGGAGGACAGCTATGCAGCGTATGCACAAAGCAGTTGTTCCGTGACCAAGCACGACTCTCCTTGGAATAAGCGGCGACGCATCCAGTAACATTCTCAGGGGGAGAGGAGAACCACTATGTACACCATTGGAAGACTTTGTATGAAGATCGCAGGGCGCGACGCAGGAAACTATTGCGTGATTGTAGACCAAAAAGATGACCGCGTCGTTATTGACGGTCAAACACGCAGACGCGCTGTAAACGTTGCGCACCTAGAACCACTCAACCAAGTAGTTGATATAAAAAAAGGCGCTACGCACGAACAAGTAGTTGCTGCCCTTGAAAAACTAAACATCGCTGTGGTTGAGCACAGGTCTCGTTCAAAAAAGAACCAAAAAGCAGTTAAGAAGTAAGCTTCTCTAACTCTACTCGTATGGATCCTGAACGAAGAAGTGTCGTATATGATATACGGCGGAAGTTACGTAGAGGGCATAGTGATGATATTTTCTCGCAATTTCTCACGCTTGGAGGCTATAGCGCGCTCGCTGCGCTTCTTATGTTCGCACTCCATCTTGTTATGGCGCGACTACTCGGTCCTGAGCAGTATGCGTCCTACGGTACCTTCGTTGCGGTGTTGTTTACGTTATTGTTTTGTTTAACAAGTATTCATCTCGTTATTATTCGCTTTGTCAGTTATCATCGGAGCAGGTTTCAATATGAACAAATCAATTATATTATTTCACGAGCGCTTAAGTGGGCGTTTTTTGCGGGGTTTGCTTCCTTTATTCTCGTACTAGTATTCGCTGAGTATATTAGCGGATTTTTTCACATTCAAGGTGTTGCGAGCACGGTGATGCTCGGATTTGTCGTGTGGTTTACCATGTTGGTTCCTGTCTTTGAGGGTGCCTTTAAAGGTCTTGAAGATTTTGGTGCCCTTGGAAGGTTTCGTCTCATTGAAGCAACACTGCGCCTTGTTCTTGCAACAACACTGGTGCTACTTGGTTTTTCTGTGGGGGGAGCACTTTTTGGATTGGCACTGGGAACGTTTGCTGCGCTCATGTATTGTTACCGAGGAATCTACCAACTTCAACGACTCAAGTCTGTGAAGCCCAGCATGGAGCAAATCAGGCGCTTCGCAGTCCCTGTTGTGGTGACCATGGTGTCTATCGCGTTGCTCTTAAACATCGATATTATTCTTGTCAAACATTATTTTCCTGCTGCTGAAGCGGGAGTGTTTGCTGCTGCATCTCTTATTGCAAAAGTACCGTTTCTGGTCTCCATGGTATTTGTGGGCGTGATGTTTCCAAAAATCACGCAACTCCATGCTGACGGAAAAAACAGTGTTCCCGTCCTCAAGAACGCCCTTGGGGTGGTGGTGCCCTTGGTTGCGGTGTTCACTCTTCTCTCATTCTTTTTTTCCGGAATATTTTTTAGAGTATTGTTTGGTCCAGAGTACACTATAGGGCCTATACTCGGATTTTACGTCTTTGGGATGGGATGTCTTGCGATCACTGTGATACTCGCAATTTATTTGTTAGCGGTGCGTCAAGACAGAATCTCTTTTATGCTCCCCCTGTTCTTTATGCTCTTACTTGCTTTGCTCACACAATTTCACGACACCTTGTTCCAAGTCATGGTTGTTGTCATGCTGGTAATGGCTGTCGTGCTCGCGTATGCGCTCTACATCGCGCGCAACGTGCTCGAATTCGATTACTTTTTGTGAATGATCACATCAAATGCGCTTGTGGGAAAGAGTATTCCTCTGTGTACGAGTTGTTCAGGATGGATTTCTCCAAGCACTCCTTCTACGTCACCGCGTACGTACGCGCACCTTCCCGGAATGAATCGTGGGTCTTCGTGTTCTGAGAATGCTATCGTCCATCCGAGCGTGCGGGCGAGCACTTCAAGAGCTTGTCGTGCGTGTGTATAACTTGTTTTCTCTTCACAAAACACTGCGCATACAGAGCGTTTTTCTGCGACATGCGTTTCCTTGGTGTTGTCATCTGAGAATACGACTCCGAGTTCGTAGAGCTGTTGAGGATAGCTATTTGAGGTATTTTTTTGGAGTACATCAAGCACTCCATCAAGAAGGTTTTCTCGCAACGCAGTATAGTGTTCTGTAAGTGAATTTGCAAGAGGTACTCCGCGTGATGTGAGATGCCAGTTCATCACTTCTTGCATGCCAAGTCCTGAGAGGAGTGATCGAATGTTTGTTTCTTGTTTTGTCTCAAATAATAATCCTCCGATAGTGTGTGTATCAGGAATGGTGGGAGTGATATTTGTGTATCCGTAACCAATGGCGGCTTCTTCTACGAGGTCTACTTGATGCCAGAAGTCTGTTCTGTATGGAGGGATAAGCACTGTATCTTCTTGTACGCTGAGACCTGACTTTGTCAGGCTTGCATCAATTGATTCTTGTGGAA
>SKXU01000091.1 GCA_007128245.1 Candidatus Woesearchaeota archaeon | reverse complement strand
GCAGGGTTTGTCATGCTCTTACCAGGAGTGTCAGGAAGCTACCTGCTCTTAGTCACAGGAACCTACACCGACATGCTCGCAGCAGTCGCACAGCCACTCGCGCACATCCCCATCCTCGCAGTATTTGCACTAGGAGTCGCAATAGGAATAATCCTTGCGGCGCTGAGCGTGCAAACACTGCTCAAAACAAGACGCAACAGCACACTCACCTTTCTGGCAGGAATCATGCTCGGAGCACTCATCACGCCGCTGATGACAGTCAGTCAATCAGTGACAAGCACAGCCAGCATGATCCTCCCAGCAGCACTCTTTATCGCAGGAATTATTCTTTCACGGGTGCTGTGGCGTCAAGAGCGCTCACCGAACACGTAAGCTTCTCAGAAGAGAGGGACTCGCACAACGAGCGCACCACCTCAAGCAAGGTAGTCTGCTCGCGAGACACGCGAGCCCACAACCGTCCATCACGCTCAAACACCTCATCGTGCGCGGCGCGAAAACGCTCAGCATCCTCTGCAACAGACACGGGGGGTCCTTCACGCTCATACACCTCAGAAAGCGCTTCTTGCTCGACACACGCCCATGCATGAGCGAGGGGAAAATCAAAATGCCATCCATCCTCAACAACAGTAAACCCTGCCCGAGAAACCTCGCGCACCACGCGAGAAAACACCTTTCTTACTCGTGCACCGCCAACGTCCTTTTTGAGATCAAACACCTCCATATCAATCCACACCCCGCTCCCTGCGTGTTCTAAGAGACGCTCCTTGACTTGGTGAGCACGAAATTCTTTAACCACAAAAAACGCTTCTGAAGGAGCCTGCAAAAACTGCTTTGCAGCACTCACAAAGGCATCAAACTGCTCAGATGACAGCGCAGCAGCCGCGTTACGATCAGGCTGAACAGGATCAATAAGAATCAACGGAGACAATTTTGCCTCATTTAGCACGCCCACAGGGTCCTCGTGGTGTCCTTCCACATCAATAATCACGGGAGGAGTCCAAGAAGCAGCAGCCGCGATGAGCGCATAAAACGATCTGTAGTGCACAATAAGAATGTCAAGCACGTGACCAGAAAACCCGCGAATATAACTCTCCGCGCCATACACTCCTTGCGCCTTACAAAACTGCTTAGCAAGGCGCACCTCATCTTGAAGGCCTTGTGCGCGAGCAAGAAAATACTCTACATGCACAGGACTCATATCAGTCACGTTCTGAGCCTGACTATGATGTGAGACTGCCAGCACAGGAATAACCTCAAACTCATAGCCGTCGTGCGTGAACTGAAAATAATCACGCGAACCATGCACACGCACAGGAGCAAAGGGTTTAAGCGATGGCTCAAGCAAATCAGGAAGTTGCTCTTCAAGGTCTGCGTAGTCAAAAGAAAAGCGCACAAATATATCAATATCGTGGTCAAGCGCTAAGTGCGTTCCTTTCGCAACGCTCCCTCCGCCGCTCGCAACAGCACGCACTCCGCGCCGAGAAAGCTCATGATTGATGCGCTCAACAACGGAGTCTCGAGCGAGAATAATATCCTTATCTCCTCGAAGAGAAGAAGCCACTGTCTTAAGAAGGGTGTACACGCTCATACTATGCAAGAGCATGGAATGCTTTAAGAGCCTTGCGCCCACAACATTATTAAGGGCTCACAGCCCCCTATGAGTGTGAAGCCTGTTCTTATTGATACAAACATCCTCATGCTGCAACAAGAGCATGACGTGCTCGGACAACTCCGCACAGAATACCCGCACATGCAACTCACAGTGCTTGAAGGAACGCTGCACGAGCTTGAGCGACTCACCACGCAAGGAAGCGGTGCTGACAAGCAAAAAGCACGCCTTGCACAGCACCTTATCTCACGACAACATTTAAATATGGTGCCACAATCCAACAATCACGTCGATGATGCACTGTGTGAGTATGCACTCCACAACCAAGGTATCATCGTGACACAAGACAAGGAGTTGCAAAGACGCGCACGCGCACAACGCATCCCGGTCCTGGCAATAAAACGCTCAGGCCGACTCTATGCGGTGCCGTGACCTCTTTCACAAACGAATGTACTACAAGATAACAGTCAAAGACCACATCCGAGTTCCGCCAGCGCAATTCGGAGCAGACCTCAGAGCAGCAATCACTACGCAAATTAAAGAAAAATATGATGGTTTCATTTCAAAAAGCATCGGTGTCGTGATCGGAGTTGAGGACGTAAACGAGATAGGAGAAGGAATTGTCATCCCAGGAGATGGAGCATCCTATTTCCAAACCACATTCACGCTTGTCGTATTCAGACCTGAACTCCAAGAAATCGTTGTCGGAGTCATCCGAGATATCGCAGAGTTTGGAGCATTTATCACCCTCGGACCGCTCGAAGGAATGATTCACATCAGCCAAACAATGAACGACTTCGTATCCTTTAACAAAGAAAAAACGCTGCACGGAAAAGATAGCAACCGCGTACTCAAAGTAGGAGACGTCTGCCGCGCGCGCATCATCGCAGTCTCATATAAAGACGTAACCAACCCAAAGATAGGACTTACTATGAGACAAGAAGGCCTTGGGAAGCTTGAATGGGTCGCGGAGGACCTTGCATGATTAAACCAGAAGAATACATGTCAAGTCCTGTAGTGACTGCAACCCCGCAAGAATCACTCGCACAAATGGCGGCGGTCATGGATGAAAAAAACATTGGGTGTCTTGTCGTTATGCAAGAAGATACGCTTGCAGGAATCGTCACTGAGCGAGATATCCTTAGAAAAGTGCTTGCTCACGGAAAAGACGTCGACCACGTGCGAGCACAAGATATCATGACAAAAGACGTGTTCACCGTACAAAAAGACGCCACCCTCATGGAAGTGGCCGCGCTCATGAAGCAACACAGCTTTCGGCGCATTCTCGTAATGGATGAGACTCGACCAGTAGGGATTATTACTTCACGAGATCTCATAGGACTATTGGTATAAGACAATGGCAAAACAACTCGCACACAAAAAAACTAAACGACTGCTTACACCAGCACAGATTACCGAACAGAAACAGAACGTAGGAGAATTTACGGGAAACTGGCAAGGAAGAGCATACTTTATTGACGTAAAGCGCTCTGTTGTGGCAGAAAAAATGGGTGTAGAACAAAAAGGAGAGTACGCAATTAAAGTACGCTAAACAATGGAAATCACAATCTCAGAAAAAAAAGAACTACCACTACTGAAACGAACGCACATACACGCACGCGTGTTCTACCAAGGAGTCACGCCATCACGACTTGAGATACTGGACGCGCTTTCGCAGCAACTCAAAGCAAAAAAAGAACTCCTCATCATTGACACGATAGATACGAGCTTTGGAGACACAGTAGCGCACGTAACGTGTAGACTCTACTCGGACAAGCAAGCACTTGAGCGCCTTGAGCGAGACAACCTCCAAGCAAAACACGTTCCTGCGCCACAAGGAGAAGAAGCATAATGGCATACAAAGATTCATTTAAGGTAGAAGGCGGAAAAGTCACTCGAAACAAGAGCTGTATGAAATGCGGCACAGGAGTGCTGCTCGCAGAGCACAAAAACCGTCGTACGTGCGGCCGATGCGGCTACGCAGAATTTAAAAAAGCAGACTGAAAATTCTTCAAGATGCTGACCTAAACCTTTTTTAACCTCTATTCATCATAAGAGGATATGACTATCGACACCCTCGTTGAAGAACTCACACACATCTCGCGTCAACGCTTCGTAGCAAAACAAGATATGCATGACCAACTACGCGAGCGTGTGTATCGCATCGGGGAGTACGACATGACTGCAAACGCCCTGAGTGGACTGGACGCCCTCGCACTCACACTCAAACGACAACGACGAGAAGATATCACAGACATTATCGCGCCAATAGACGCCGCTCGAAGTCCATACAGAGAGCAAGGAGAACACCACCTGTTTGGAATCATGAGCACAAACAACGCACAGTACGCAACCCGCTTTGAGCGCATACACAACCTGCTTGACACGCAACAATCATTTGCGTACGACGACCTCGCACTCACCCGTGACTGGCTCCAAACAAACCCGTACGTGAAGCGCAAGCGAAAAACCAATGAGGAATTTGACCAAGCAGCGCAAGAACTCGAAGAAGACCTTGCTCGCCGCATAGAAAAGCAACGCGTGTTCCGCACACCTATATCAGACCCAAAAACATATCGGACGATGTCGCCGAGTGAAGACTCTCCTCCTACACGCGCGTACACCGCCCCTGAAACTCCGGTCACGGAAGCTGTACGCGCATCTGAACCAGCTACGCCGCCTCAAGCACCTCCTGTGACTTATCTGCACGATCTTCCTGAAGATCAACTACGTCGGCTTGCAGACAGCATGAGCCCTCCGACGTTTACGCGCACACAAAAAATCTTGGGAGCAGCAGGAATCGGCGTGACATCAGTGCTTTTTGCACTCTCGTGGCTACCACAACACCTCTACGCACCCTTTTATCAGTAACTCCTTAGCTAGAGTACTATAGGTTTATATGGGCAGGGAAAGGATGTTGTTGCATGAATGCACGAGCATACGTACTCATCATCGCAGTACTGTGCGTTGCGCTCTACGTGCAACCAACAAGCGAGACAGTAGAGCGGGCAGAGTACGACTTCGTATTCACGGTAGTTAACGACCGCCCAGTACCTGTATCGGCAGAACTTGTGCTGCACGAATTCTCTACCTACCTGCAAGACACGCACACACTCTCAGCAACTACACTCGCGCTACGCCCAGGAGAGAGCAGAAACATACAAGTGCGCGGACGTGTACCTAGTGGCCTGGGTCCTGAAACGCACAAAATACGCTACCAGATACGGACAGGGACTGAAGAAGTGGATGGGTTTGTTATCCAGATCCCTGTACCAGGAACTGCGCGACTACAACCGGCCTTGCGCGCAGAGGTGCCAGACGTGCTCAGACAAGAAGCACTCTCTGTTACTGCGCGACTATCAAACTTTGGAAACATACTCGCGTACTTTAATCTCTCACTAGAAGTACTCGAAGGTGATGAGGTGCAAGGACGACTATCCTATCCGCGCCTTGTACAAGTCCTTGCTGGCGAGCAACGAGAACTTGGACTCTTATTCACAGACCGTCTCGACCCAGGAGAGTACCGTGTACGCTTGACAGCAACGGTAAACGAAGAAGAAGTCCTTGTGGACACACAACCATTTCGCGTCCTCTTAGATGATCAAGTCTACCGCATACGACAAGGAGAAGACCTCGTGCTCAGTCTGACGGGCAGCGCCCCCGCACAAAGCGTGTCATACACGATTCTCTCACACAATCGAGAACTTGTGCGCGACGTACTCGCACCACAGAACGCAACGGTGATTGTGCCCACAGCAGAGCTAGGAATAGGAGAATACACTGTGGTGGTGCAAGTAACGCATCCGCACGGAACAGACACGATACGCGTCCTCTTACAGGTGCGCCCGCGGCAACTGCTCAGCCCAGCAGTCCTCGTACTTATTGTTGTGGGAAGCATTGTAAGTATGCTTTTTAGCCCGACTGCACGCATCCATATACGCATATTCTACCTTTCATACAAACTCAGGCGACAAGAGAAACGCTTAAAAGAACTCATTCGCATAGCACACACACTGTGAATGCAAAGGATCGATTGGACGCGCTGGAATCACGCATCAATTACTTACAAGAACAAATCACTGTTCTCGCAGAATATCTTGACCATCACAAGAAAAACAAATAAGTTTATATACAACTAGACACCAGTTTAGTGTACAGAAACGTATACTATGATAGCAACAACTGCTTTTCAACGCATTGCCCTGATGCTCTTTTTGGCCATGTTCTCACTGACAACAGCACTCGCAGCGCCCCACGTGGACGTCTTCATTGAAGAAACCGTCAACCAAAACGTGACGTTCGCAGCAGATTTTGACCTTGTAGAAGAGCGCACGTTCTCGCTCATTGAAGGAGTAATCACGGTTACCAACCCTGGCGATGAGACGGTGTTTGACATCTACGTCATCCTTGACGAAGTAGCGAGCTTAGAAACTGATTTTGTGAATCGTGGAGCTGCGCCACTGGACCAACGAGAAGGATTCCAAGTTATCTTCCCTAACGTCACCGGAGGAGTCCTCACGGTAGACGACACCATCACCTCAAGCTTTCTCGACCTCGAAATCGATCTTGATGAAGACAGCATCTCAGACAGCGTAAGCGTAAACGATACGCATATCATCTTCAATATTACCTCAGAATTTGAGCAACTCGTCGCAATTCCCTTTAGTAACCAAACAGACTCAGGACTAGATATCTCAGTCCCTGGAACGTTTGTGAACATGACATTTGACCTTGTATCCATACGAGAAGATACCGAACACAACGATGGATGGACGTTTGCAACAGTCTCAGTTATTGGAACTGTAACCACGCCAGGACAACTCGTCAGCCCTGCAGAAGTTAACGTCACCATCGAAGACCTCGCTCGACCGTACGCAGTACTACATATCCCGGAACTACGATCAGGACAATTCGCGGTGTTTGACTACAACGTATCATCTCTCCTCGTAGACCCTCCACTCGATATAGAAACTGCGTACACAAACCCTGAGTTTCAAACAAAAGTCCTCTCAGGAGAATATTTTTGGGTGCAACTGGTTGCAAGAAACATCGCAACCGTAGGAGCACTTGAAGACGTAAACATCACGATGCAAGCAGAAAGCGTCACGGTCACCAACGGCTCAATCAGCCAAGTATTTGACTTCACACTTCACAACCTCTCAACAGACCCAGTGATCTCAGGAGATTTCGCGAACGTAGACAACGCATCAAACAGGACGTGGTTTTGGACGGTGAACGCAGGAACCATTCCCGTGGGCGAAGAATACAATATTAGCTTCCAAATACGCGCTCCTGACACGGTAAACAGCTCAGGAACATTCCTTGCGATGACACAAACGCTCGCATACAGAATCGATACCACTGCCTCGCAGCTCAACCTCCTTGATGTACGGGCACGAGCATCCATTGTCTTTAACGAAACAAAACGAATTATACGACCACAAGACAGCCTACAAAACAGAAATGTGACGTGGGAATCAGAACCAAAGGTAGGAACGAGCGAAAATATCACTTTCACCCTAGAAAAAGTAACGATGTGGGTTACAGAAGTCCTTGACCCGAACGAGCGCGTACCAGGACTGAACGTCACGTACTTTCCCAACTTCCAATTCAACCAAACAATTACCTGGGAACAAGAACGATGGATATTCAATTTCACAGACGGAAGCATTGAAACAGCGCCTCCACCAATCGTATGGATGAAACCATACTGGATAATCACCAACATCAACGATCAGATCGTGAACTCAAGCTTTACACGAAACGGCACGGATCTGTACATGAACTACATCTACGTCATCAACGGGTACTGGCTAGAAATAGAAAAACGTGTACTTGATGCAGGCGACAGCATGTACCACATCAGAACAGAAGTGCGCAACAGAGGAAACGGACACACACCACAAAATATGACGGTAACAGTGTACGACTTTGTCGCATCAAACTTTGAAGCATGGAACTTCAGCCCCACGCCTAACATGGACAGCGCAGTAACAGGCCAGTTTGACGGTATCGCATACCAATGGGATGCGGGATTGCGCACAAACATCTCAACAAGCTTTGCACCACGAGGAGACCCTGATGGACTTGACTGGTTCTTCATTAACTACACAGTAAATGGAACAGGAGACTTTAGCCCATCAGACCTCTTCATCGTCGGTCTGGACCCGCGAGCAATCGATGGAGCAAACACCTTTGAGGGGGTAAGCGTTGTATCCGCAATCGCCTCGACGAGTAGAGAAATGATCTACCTTGCAATCGTTGTCTTCCTGATCGCAATCAACATCGCAAACTTTATGATGACCTCGCGCATCTCGCGCAAGCTTGATCGAAAGTAACTCCTGGAGAGGAGCCGGAACGTTTTTAAACACAAAAACGGGAGAGACAACTGGATGAGTGGAGTAGTAATTACCAACAAACACAGAGCAGTACTAGCATGTTTCCTACTCGTAGCGCTCATCCCAATCGTGCAAGCAAATACTGTGGTGTTTGAGCGATATGACACGACAGCAACTATTCAGGGAAACACCATTCTTATCGAGAGAGACGTACGAATCAAGAATAGTGGTCTTACGCCAATCATCCCTGGAGAAGTCCACTTTCGTCTCTACGAGCGACGTGGAGACACAAAAATTCCTATTCCTGTAACGAACTTTCGTGCATCATCAGAAATCGCGGGAGACCTCACTACGCGCGTGCAAGAAAGGCGCGGTGAAACGGACCTAAGCGTGCACTTGTGGAATCCGTTGCTTCCCAACTTTCACTACGACTTTACCATGTCATACGAGATGGAATTCTCCCCTTCAGGAATACTCTTTTACGAGATACGCCTCCCGCGAGAAGAAACCACTATTCCCATCGTAAACGAAAACACGCAGTTCTTGCTTGATAGAAGATATTCCGTCACATTTGCACCGGACGGAGTGGTGCAGTCACGAACACCCACAGGAAACACCATTGTCTCCTGGGATCGCACAAGCACTGAACGCGTGGTGGAGTACTCGCGACTGCCCTTTCCTACAATCGGGATGCGCGCAGTAAACGTGTTCTGGGTGATTATTATCATTCTGCTCGTCGCAGTATTTGTGCTCACGCTCAGAAGACAGCGATCATCAGGGAGGAAACCGCAACAACAGCAATGGCAGCAGCAACAAGGCGGATATCCTCCCCAACAACAATATGCGCAACAACCTCCGTATCAACAACGCTATGGTCCGAGGTAGACGCATGAAGTGGCTTTCCTGGCTCATATGTTTTCTTGTGCTGCCTGCAGCGGTACTCGCAGCAGACCCTGTGCGCGTTGAGATAGAAGAAGTAGGAAAAATAACGAGCTACCTTGACACATACTGGGTAGTACAAGTAAACGGGACAGGAACAGTACATAACCCGTCTGATAGCGACTTATTTGATGTGCGACTCTTTTTTGACATCCTCGGACTAGACATCCTCGACCTTGGAGGGGACGCGGTCATTGATCAAAACAGTCTCTCCTTTCGTCGCATCCCTGCTTTTTCCTCACGGGACTTCTCATACCAAATAATCGGGATTACGACTGAGCCGCCGACCCTGCGCGATCGAGGGGTGTTATACACTGGACTTTCTAAACGCACGACACGCATCTACAGCGACATCTTCGGAGAACTCCAAAAGGCTCCGCTTGAAGACGCGCAAGTCACGGGACGAGATGGAAGACTTATCTCAGTAACTCTCCAAAATCCAACGACACTACAATACACCATTGAATCACTGCGCGTTCTCAAAACGCCCTTGCTCGACCCAAACCAGATCCTTGATGAATGGCAAGTAGTGGATCCACAGTCCCCGCGCATTCTTGAAGCAAACGGATTTTTTGTCCATGACATCCTCGACGTGCAAAGCGCAGAGGGACTTGTATACTGGCTTGAGAGCGAGGTATTTATTAGTCGCGTTGATCTACTTGACAACAGCACACTTGATCGATTTACAGAAGAAGACTTGCTTGTACCCATCGAAGAATTGAACTTCACGGAACAAGTGCTTAATCGCACCTCCGAGTTTATCACCTCTGACTATGCGATCAGAAAACGTATTTCTGAGAGCGTGGCGGTACCAGGACAACCCGTTACAGTACTGCTTATTCTCTACAACTTCGGGGAACGACTACAGCGATATAGCGTTGAAGACACGCTTCCCACAGGGTTTTCTACTCCAAGCAGTCTACGATGGGAAGGAGAACTCCCTGCACGAAACTCCGTCGTGTTATCATATGAAGCAACGCTTGAGGACACAGAAACAATAGGGTTTGATGTTTTTCCACGAGCAACGATGCGCGCTGACGGGAGAACGTTTTTTTCTCAAGAAATACCTTTCCTACGACAATTTCTGCCTGACGAGCGCGTATTCGTGCAAAAACGCGTCTCAGTACGTGATGATGACTTGGTGCGTATCACGCTGCGCGTGCAAAACCTAGGAAGAAACACCTTGCGCGGAGCAACACTAGTAGAATTTTTGGATGACCACCACCTCTTTTCTGAAATCACTGAGCTCCCAGCAGCGCGCGGAGAGTGGGAAGTTCCTGCGTTAGGGCCGCAAGAGACATGGGAAGTAAGCTATGTCACAGAAGAATCGGACTTACTCACGCGACTCCCTTCTTTGTATGGGGTCTCTTCAGCGAGTGTGTTGCGAAGTATCGTCGTGGATAATATCGTGCGAGAAGGGTGGGTTTTTGCCCGGCAAAGCCGCGTTGAATTATTCGGGTTTGCGCTGCTTGTACTCTTGCCCACGCTCTATGTTGTGGGGCGCAAACAGAACTGGTTTTAGCGCAACAGCGCGTGTGTTCGCTCAATTTCCTCAGAGAAATCGGCTGTGATAAGGTTCGGTGAGCACTCGGTGAGTGGTCGTGCGGTGTATGCGCAATCAAGCGCAGAAACTGCATCATCTGCGAACTGTATTGTGCGCTCAGAGACGTGGTATGCGTGTGCTTCAAGCTCGGAGAGCGTAGTAAATACTACGATGAGTGCGATGGGGATTCCCACAAATGGAACAAGCACATATTCAGTCATTACTTTTGAGTGGTATTGAAACTATATAAATGTTCTGAACTGTTACTCTCTAAAAGTAGTATTGTTCTATATATTGTACCTAAAATGTATAATGATATACATTCTTCGATAGCTTTTTATATTCGGCAACCCCGAAAAACTCTATAGTGACCTCTGAGCAAGAAATACTCTCAGCATACAGTGAGAACCCAAAAGGCATCTACAGTATAAACGAGATAGCAAAACGCCTCGGAAAAGCATACCCGCACGTACACAAAACAGTACGCATGCTCATAGACAAAGGAGTGCTTAAACGACATGAAGTAGGAAGAAGCCATTTGTGCTCAATAAACTTTGAAGACAAACGAGCCATACTCTTGCTCGCGCTCAACCACACAAGCAAATACGAAACACTCCCCGAAGACGTCAAACAACGAGCAGCAGAATTACTACACGTGCCGCACGACATCATCGTATATCACGAAACAAAAAAACGCCTCTACGCCGTAGGAGGCACAACACCCACTCACACACTTCACGCCCAAGAACTGCTCGACATGCTCTTAGCAGACGAGGACTTTTATGCAAACCACACCGTCCTCTCAGGATACGAAAACTTTTACGCACTCATCAATCACCCACACATCACGCGGAGGTACCACCCATTCCTATGAGAGCAGAACATATCCTCATGCTCCTACTTCTTCTTCCCGGAGCGCTCGCAGTAACGATCACACAGCCAAGCGAAGACATCACCTCAGAAACCCTCCCCACAACACTGCAGGCAGCATGGGAAGGCAACAGCACAGAATACTTTGTGATACTCACAAAAAACGGTGAGGTTCACACAAACATCACCACAAACCAAACCACGCACACACTCAACCTCAACGCAGGAGAATACGAACTCACTGTACAGACAAACACCACGCAAGATACAACACAATTCACTGTAGAACAAGAACAACCAGCACTTGATCTGAGTATCTCAGCGCACAAACACACGTACGAAGTACAAGAACAAGTACAACTTCGCGCAACCACCAACAGGCCTGTCACGGCAACACTAGACATCCTCGTACAAAGCGAAGTAGTCGATACCTACAGCATCCCCATAGAAAGCAGTGTGAACCTCATCTGGATTCCCGAGCAAGCAGGGCAACACACCGCACGCATCACCGCAGAAAACACCACCGTAACAACCACATTTGACGTGCAAGAGCGACCACCACTTGTCATAGACTTCACCCACCAAGAACCCCGCGTAAATAGGCCGACACAATTTAACGCTACCGCAACAGGAGGAACGCCGCCCTACACATATACCTGGTTGTTCTCAGATGAAACAACAAGCACAGGAAGACAATCACTACACTACTTTTTTGAAGAAGGACCACACAGCGCAACACTCATCGTCACAGACAACGAAGGAGTACGAGAGAGTATAACAAAAGAATTTACTGTTGTGCAACCATCATTTGACCTCGAAGTAATCGTCAGACAAGAAACAGGAACCCTCGTGCAAGGAGCAACAGTCACCCTACACCAAACAACAAACCACACAAGAACCACATCAAGCAATGGCATTGCGCGATTCACACAACTCAGAGGAAACTACACTCTCACCGTCACACATCAAGAGGTGCGCGTCAGCCAAGACATAGATATGCGGCGAGACAGAACAGAAATTGTCACGCTGCCTGCACCCGAAGAAACACCCGAAGAAGACACGACAACTGAAGACAGTGAGCAAGCAGAAGAACACAGTGAGGAACCTGCAGCGGACACAAATCAGGCCGTAGAAGACAGTGAGCAACCCATGGTTGACAGTGAACCACAAGAGACTCTCACCACACAAGAACACACGCTTGAGCAAGAACGAGAACGCGTACGAGAAGAAATACAACAAAAACGATTCAACTTTCAGCTGAGCGCATCACAAGACGCAGTACTCAGCACACTAGGACTGTACGAAGCATTTGATAACGCACTACGACAGGTAGATCGAGCAACACAAACGCAGCTAAACAGTATCCTCGCATCTTTACCTCACGAAATAGAAATACCTCACGAAGAAACACGAATAACCTATCCAGACCCAGAAGACGTACAGGAGTGGACAGAAACATTTCTGGAAGTACGAGGAATACAAGACACGAGACTACAAAGACAATACCGACACAGCATCAGAGAAGTAAGTAAAGAGGTCAGTATACGCACCACCACAAAACACGCACGCATACACTACGAAGACAGAACCGAAGACTACGTCCTAGTCAGAAGAGAAGTAACTGCGCCCGAAGAAAGCACCTTCATAGAATTCATACCGCGCACACTCGCACAAGACGTGAGCAGACTGAGCGTCCAAGGAGAATTTGACGTGCTACGAGCAAACCCCGTACTCAGATTCCAAACGCACGAATACAGTTACTGGGCGCAAACAACCCATCGACAACTCGGCTACACCCTCGTAGTACCAGAACAACTCAGAAACCCCCCGAGCCTGCTCGGAAT
This sequence comes from Candidatus Woesearchaeota archaeon, assembly GCA_007128245.1. Lineage (GTDB taxonomy): Archaea > Nanobdellota > Nanobdellia > Woesearchaeales > SKIA01 > SKIA01. The sequence goes on along the minus strand of SKXU01000091.1, from coordinate 5,126 downwards.
GGTGACCGTGCGATTTGGAGAGACAAGCCCTACGCGAGGAATACTGTACATCGTCCTCCTAGGAATCTTTCTCGTAGGCATCGTAGCAGGAGGCAAAGTAGGCAAGAAACGACAAGAAACAGCACTCTTTGAGGAATTCACAGAACTCACACACATGGCTCTTGACGCGATACAACAAGGAAGAGGTGCCCACGCAGCACAACTCACGCCAGAGATACAAGCAATCTACGCAGACCTCGGAGAAGAACAACAAGCAGCACTCAAAGACGTCATCGAACACCTCAAAGCAAACACGCAAGAACAACACTTTCTCGCAACACTCCAATCAGCATACGAAACCATACAATCCAACAAAGATATTAATGCGATCTCCCACGCGTACGAAACAACATTGAACGCGTACGAAACATTACCGCACACCCAAAAAGAACACCTTAAAGAACACATCGACCAACTACACCACTACCTAGACGCATACGCACAATGAACAACAAAGAGGCGAGAATACTCATAGGCATCATACTACTACTGAGCATACCCTTCACGCTCGCATCATATGAAGCAAACATCAGAGAAGACATCTTTCTCGTCAGACCAGACAACCCCTACATCATCAACGATCCACAACCAACATACCTAGAAAACGAAGACCTCATCTTTTTTGCGTGCCTTGAACAACAAAACACGCCTGTACGACTCTCCGTGCTCTGCCAAGACACCAATGAATTCGTAGACGTGCAAGCAAGACGCTTTGGACCGCTCAACTGCTACGTAGGAAGCACCAACCTTGAACAACTCGATTGTACACAAGCACTCGTGCAAGCAGACTACGTGTCAGGAGATGAAAACCTAAGACTCACACGAGAGATACGCATTAACAAATTCTCCAACACACTCAACAGAGTAGTAGAAACACAGTTTACTGATGGAGGATGGCAAACACCACTAGACACCGCATACGGATTGCTCGTGCTCGCAAGCTTTCCAGAAATATTTCCTGAACGAATCGCACGAGCGCTTGAGTACCTCAGAATAAACCGAGATGATGAAAACAAATGCTGGCCGCAAGAACGCTGCAGAGTAAGCACCACTGCAAACATCCTGTTCTTACTCGACAAAGCAGGATTTGAAGACCTCAGACTACAACATGATGGAAGAATATACCTTGAAAAAACCCAAAACTACCTCACAACAGAAAACTGGACCATACACATACAAGACCACCCATTCAACATCAATAACACCCTAGACACCAGTTGCGTCTACGACTACAGAGACAGAAGCCCCATCATACTCACACTAGATAAATATCCAGCAGTGCAAGAACTCTCGTTTCGCCCCGAACACAACGCGTACACAAGCGTTGTCTGCACAGAAAACATTATTGCACGAATAAAAAATCAATTCGGAGAACGAATTGTAGGATACCACGGAGATAACTTCACCTACACCATACCACCACCCTGCTGGACGAAAAATAACGAAAACATCACCTGCGACACCCGAACAACACTCTTTGCAATCAACAGCCCACTCAATACAAATCAACGACAAGCAGCTCTTAACCACATAAGCTCGCTTGTACAACGAGACAGAACGGCAGGAAGCACGCTGGGAGGAGTGAGAAACACCATTAATGACGCGCTCTACTTATACGCAACCACCACCAACCAACAAGACTTCATTACAAACCTGCGCTACTACCAAGCAAATAGCGGAGCATGGCACATGCACGACTGGTACTATGAGCGATCATTTTACGAAGTAGATGATGAAGAATACAACCAGTTACGCTCACGCGTGGTAGATCAGATATCAAAAGATATCGTAAACACAGGATACGCAGTGATGGCGCTACTACGCAGAGGATTTGAGAGAACATCAGAAGTAATTATGGACGCTGAGCGATGGGTGTCAATACACGAAGACGCGACAAGCCTGAACGTGAGTGATGAAGCACTCGCAGACGCAGACACTGCTGCAGAATACCTTGCGAACACCACCATGATCCTAGAGGACATTAAACGAAACGCCATGGCCTTTTACGTGCTCAGAAACAATGCGCGTCCCTTACTCGTTGCGCAACCAAGCGTTATCATCATGAACCGACAACGAGTAGAAGTAGACATCATAAACCCTACCATATTCGACCTCGAAGACGTACGTCTAGAACTCTCAGACAGCCTTGCACCGTACATAGAAGTAGAACAACGAGACTTTGTAGGCGCATACAGCAGAAGAAGAGTGCCTCTTGAACTACGCACAGACAGGGATGTATCAGAAATAGGGTATCTTCGTCTGCTCAAAGACCAAGACGAGTACCTGCGCATACCCGTCATCCTTGAGAGTGCTCCCACGCTAGAAATACAACTCGCGGAAAGACTCACTGTCTTTGGTAGCACCACAACCTTCCCCTTCCAAATTCAAAAAAGCAACCACGACTTTTCCTGCTCACTCGAGTGGGAGACGCCAGGAATTAGTAGTGCAGCAGCATTTAGCATCAACAACCTCACCGCAAGCACATACAACTTTCCCGTACGATTCGCAGTACTCGAAACAGAAAACAGGATTTATGAAGGAACGATAGAATGCGTCGCAAACAGAGTACGCTTTGTCGTGCCATTCGCAGTAAACGTGCAACGATTCTCAAACAGACCCTTTGAAGTATTCCCACAATTACTCAGTCTCAACGAAGAGGAACCAGTAGGAGAAATCCAAGTAAGCAACCTCCTTGACCAAGGAATAGACATAGAAATACGCCCACAACGACCAGACCCCTTCATTAGTCTCTCAGATGCCTTCATATCCCTTTTTCCCGGAGAGACGCGCACAATACGTGTAGAAGCAATACCTCCTGAAGGTGAAAACTACAGCACTTCAAACAACATCGTATTCACAGCACTCGGAGTAGAAGAGCGCGTCCTTTTCACAGCAGAAATTATTGCTGTAGAGCAACAAGAATTCTCTTTGATCATCATCCTCATAGGAGCCGGAATACTTCTTGTCATACTCACAACAGGAGGAGTGGTTGGATACAAGAAACGAGAAGAGCTACGCGCATGGTACACTGCTCGATTCAAAAAAGAAGATGTGCGTGCACAAGTACTCAGAAAAGTAGCGGAGATGGAACGAGAAGAAGAACTCCTAGCAGTGAAAAATATGATGCGCATACACAAACTACAAGGACTCAAAGACACCGAAGTGCGCGCAAAACTGCTTGCACAAGGATACACAGAAACAGATATTGACCAAGCACTAACCTTTAGTCCGGTCAAGAGCGAGAGCTAATTCCACAAATGAAGAAGCACTCCACGCTTGACACCAACAACCAAGAGCCTCTTGCGCGCGCGCACTACTAATTTCTGAAGAGTGACCAGCAGCGCCCATAGCTAACAAGTCCTTGCGAGACGCATCATAGACGTGTTGAGCAAACGGTCGATAGCGAGGATCAAGGTCTACTAAGCCGGTGGCAATAAGATTATTCAGAAAAAACCATACGTCACCACGATGATAGGAACGATCATCCTCACCCGTATGGGTGTCCACGAACAATGTGTGAGAAGGATCAATGGTGCGCAACCCACCCCAATCAGTAGCGAGTCGCGAAAGCAACGAATCAGCGACACGACACCACTCTTCATCAGACAACAACCACGGATAGATGTATCGGCACAAAAGAGCATTCGGACGTGCAGTGGTATCAGCAACCTCCCCTTGACACCCATCAAATAAGTGCGTTCCATCAAATAAATGCGAGTGCACAAAAGAGCGCAATTGGTCTTCTTGAGCAGCAAAACGCTCTGGTTCATCAAAAAACTGAGCGAGCTCAGAAGCAAAACGCAACATACGGAGTGTGAGCGCCTGAATCTCAATACGACTCCCCTCTCGCGTATCACCAACCCCTCCCGTCGTATCCATCCAGGTCTCTTGAGCAGCACTTTGAATAAGCACCCCAAAACAGCCAGGAGCAAGCCGAGAAAGAGACACTTTTAGCTGCGCAAACACGAACTTCCATTGCTCAAGAGAAAGCGTCTTTGCGCGAGAAGAAAAAATTTGGTGCAGACGCAAAAAAGCCCATCCAACACCATCAGCAGAACCCACATCCGAGTGTGGAAAACGATTCGGGATGCGTCCATCAGGAAGAATAACAGATATTTCACGAAGAAGAATCTTTGCTGCAAACAAGTGCTGTGACGTAGCAATAAGAGCCCCGGCAGCAATAGCTTCATCACGCGTATAAATCTGAAAAAACCACGGAAGACCTGCGAGTATGCCTGCACTTCCAGTAGGGGTTTTTGTGAGTAATGACTCCACACTCGCCTTTGCCACAGCGTACTCAACGTTATCATCCCAGACTGCCTCGCTTGCGTCCCATGCGCTCTTGAGCACTTGTTTTGCTTCAAACAAACGACTCTCAGGAGCTATAACCACTCTCACGCTCCCCTCTGAGCGCATAAACAGCTCAGAAAACCATTCTGGACGATGACTTCTTGCGCGATCATACTCGGTCGGGTGAGCACGCCATTCACTGAGCAGCACGCACTGCTGAGAACACACAAACACAAAAGCAGCGCCATCAGCTCCCCGCACACGAACAACCCAAGGATCACTTGAGAGCACATCAACTGTGTGCGAGCGAGAAAACGCACCAAAATCATTGGTGTCACGCACATCCAAGAAAAAATCTACTTTTCCTGCACCCTCAAATGAGTAACACGCAAGACGGTCTCGGAAAAAAAACTGCTCAACACCCGTGTCGGACACACGAGTAGACTGTCCTGGACGCACAATGACTTCAGAAGGAGTTGCTGCTTGGCAGCGCACATCAAATAATACTTTGTGCAATTGATACGATGAAAGATCCAAAAATCCTAGCCCATTATACGCAGAGGTATTGTGCTCAGCACCCACAAACCAGTACGAACCATGATCAGCCACAAACACGTGCGGATTACTACTTTTCTCAGAAATAGTTTTGTTCGTTGTTGGATACCGACACTGCACGCACGCTCACCTAACCCTTTTTCAACACCTAGTATTTATTAAACATGCCCTTTATCGCCTGTATATGGAATCAGTTACTGTTATTCAGAATACGCAAATCGCGCCGGACACGCACTGCATTC
>SKXU01000083.1 GCA_007128245.1 Candidatus Woesearchaeota archaeon | reverse complement strand
TCTTGCCTATTTATTGGTGGTTCGTGAGTGGTCTGCTAAGCGCAGCCTTGCTCTTGTGTACGTCTCGCTCGTTGCGATTCTTATCTGGGCGTTTGGTAACCCACTCTCGCTTATTCTGGCGGGCTCTGCGCGCGGCGTCTTGCTCGCAGCAGAGGTGTTTCTCATTATTGTGGGAGTGCTGCTGATCTTCTCGCTCATGCAACGCACGGGTCGCTTAGAATCGTTTAAAGACTTTTTTTTATCCTACCATTCTGACCAGCGCATACATATCATCTTGATAGGATGGTTTTTTGTTGCGTTCCTTGAGGGAATAGCGGGGTTTGGTGCTCCAGCGGCTATTGCTGCTCCCCTCCTTGTCGCTCTTGGAGTGCGCCCGTTAGCGGCAGTTGTGGTGACGCTGATTGCGGATAGTGCTGCTGTGGTGTTTGGCGCTTTTGGAACCCCAGTGATTGTGGGTCTTGCAGGTGCAGGCATTGATGCTCAGAGCGCAACCCTGCCCACTGCGGTGCTTGCGGGCACGTTCGCCGTCTTCGTTCCTCTTATCATGCTTGTTGTGCACGCGCGTCTGTCTGACCTCTCGCTGCGCTCGGTAGTTCCGTACATCTGGTTTGCGCTTACTAGTGGGTTGGTGTTTGCGGTGGGATTCGTTGCTACTGCGCACGTTTTTGGTCCTGAGCTCCCCTCAGTTATCGCTCCTATTGTGGGGTTGTGCGTAATGATTGGCTTACTCTCTTTGGGCGTCTTCGGTCCGGCAGCGCGCATTCCTCCTGTGAAAGGGGTGCTCAAAGCTCTGCTCCCCTACGGGCTTGTTGTGGGGTTGTTGCTTTCTTCTCGCGCTAATCTGCTAGGGTTTGGGGATTTCTTGCGGGCAGTAGGGTTTACGGTCAATCTTGGTCATGACATCTCTCACACGCTCTCCGCGTACTCTCCAGGTGTCTTAATCATCGCTGCGTTTCTTTTGTCTTTGCTTTTTGTGCGCGATGATGCGGTTGTTGTGCGGCAGGCGAGTGTTGAGGCTTCAAAAAAGGCTTCTTCGGTTCTCCTCGCGCTCGTGTTTGCAATTGCTTTTGCTCAGCTCGTGGTGTTCTCTGACGCAATCTCAGGAATAGGTATTCCGCAAGTTATTGCTGAGTCATTATCCCAAACAGGTATGGCATACTTTCTTCTCGCCCCGCTCATTGGTGCGTTCGGATCCTTTGTTGCAGGTTCGGCAACCGTGTCAAATCTGATGTTCGCATCCGTACAACAACAAGCAGCTCTCTCAACAGGGCTCAGTGAGCAGCTGATTATTGCGTTGCAAGCAGTGGGTGCCTCTGCAGGGAACATGATTGCTATTCACAATATTGTTGCAGTGCTCGCGGTAGTACACCTGTCAAAGGGCTTGCCTACTATTTTGCGAACAAATGTACTTGTCGTGTTAGGATATTGTCTACTCGTATCGTTGATCGTGCTTGCCGCGGTAGTAATTTAGCGTCTGCGAGAATATCTTGGACGTGAGCGATTTCTGTTGTGCGAACGTTTTTTTCTGCCTCGAGAAATCTTTTTTTCTGGTGCGTTACGAGCAGTTTCTGAGTGGTACTCGTGGTGCATGTTCGGGATTTCTTGTCCAATCAGTTGTTGAATCTGGTTCAGTAGTGCTTTATCGTCTGGCGTGGCAAAGCTGTACGCAACGCCTTCTGCTCCTGCGCGGGCGGTTCGTCCGATGCGGTGCACATAGTTTTCTGTGTCCAGTGGCAAGTCGTAGTTAATGACATGACTGATATCATCAATATCGAGTCCTCGCGCCGCCACGTCAGTGCCAACGAGTACGCGCGTGCTACCATCAGTAAAGCTTTTTAGTGCTTGAATGCGTTGATTCTGACTCTTGTCGCCGTGAATTGCTCGCGCACGAATCTTGTTTTTTGACAGCATGGCTGCGAGTTTGTTTGCGCGATGCTTTGTCTTCACAAAGACCAGCACTTTATCTAGGTGTTCTTGGTTGAGCAGGTGGATGAGTAACTCGTTTTTCTTGTCCGTATCCACAAAAAGGATGCGTTGTTCTACGCGATCAGCAGTAGCTCCTTGTGGCGCTACTTCTACTTTGTGTGGGTTTTTTAGCAGTGGCTTTGCGAATCGCTCAACTGACCGAGAAAGTGTTGCCGAAAACAACAGTGTTTGTCGACGTGACGGGATGTGTGAGAGTATTTTTTTGATATCGTTAATAAATCCCATATCAAGCATGCGGTCTGCTTCGTCAAGCACGAGGTATTCTACTTCTGAGAGTACCACGTGTTGTTGCTGCACGAGATCAAGCAGTCGTCCAGGGGTTGCGACGAGAATGTCTACTCCTTTCTGGAGTGCGCGTACTTGAGGAGTTTGTCCCACTCCTCCAAAAATGGCTGTCGAGCGCACTTTCGTGTTGCGTCCGTATCCGTGAATGCTCTCAAGAATTTGTGCTGCTAATTCTCGCGTGGGTGCGAGGATGAGTGCACGTGGTCTGCGCGTGAGCGGCGCGTGATACGTGGTCACGATATGATGAATCAATGGCAGGCTAAATGCTGCTGTCTTGCCTGTGCCTGTTTGTGCAATTCCGATAACGTCTCGCCCCTCTAATATGACTGGGATTGCTTGTTCTTGTACGGGCGTTGGAGTAGTGTATCCTTTCTTGTGCAAAGCATTCTGTATGGATGCATGCAGAGGTATATCTGTATAGTTCATAAAAAAAATGAGATAAGGCCTGTGGCCTTATGCTTTAGCAGCAACTTTTTTGACGGATGTTGCTCGTAGTCCGCGGTCTCCCATGTCTCCTTCGAATTCGACTTTGTCTCCGTCTCGAGGAAGCTCTCCTTCAACTACTGATTTGTGAAAAAAGTACTCCTTGTCGTCGGCGGTGTCTCTGATGAATCCAAATTCCTTGGCGTCGTTGTAAAATTTTATTTCTCCTTGTTTCATAGTGTTCTCCTATCAAATGTACTGCACAGAACACGCAAAAAGAAATCACGGGCACGGGTACGGTTACTTGATACTAGTAGTAATGAATCACGCTTCACTTATAAATTGTTTGGTTACAATCCGAGTTGTACGTTCGCGTCCGTTGAAGGGTCTCTTCCTGACGGACTCTCCTTTGGAGGGGCGCTAGCAGTTTTCTTCACGTCGTTTGCGCGAGCGCCTTTAGGGCTCTCTTCAGGAGTAAATTCTACGCTATCCCCTTCATCTAATGTCGTGCCATCTGCAAGTGCGCTGTGGTGCACAAAATAATCTTTGTCCTCGCCGGTAATAAATCCGAAGCCCTTCGTTTCGTTGAAGAACTTTACTGTTCCTTTCATATATCTGGTGTTCCTGTGCGATACTCTGCACAAGAGTATCGAATGCGAGGTTGTTTAAGAGTGTTTCGACACCGATGCAAGTATATGTTTTATAAATAGGGTTGCTCTCATTTTTGGTGTGGTTGAGCGTCTTCGAAAACATACGTTAAGAGAAAAAGCGAGCTTTTTTCGTATCTTGCTTGCAGAACAATTACGACAGTTCTTTGCTATTCCATTCAAACTCACGCTGCTCGTGCTTGTCCTCATTCTACAGACTTCTTCGTGGGTTACGCAGCTTGTCTGGCTTGATACTGCGGCAAGCATCGCGTTCTGGTATCTTGTCATAAACATTGGTATTAACACGCTGCGCGTTCTTTCTGTACGGTATTATCTGCGCAGAAAACATTTGCCTTCCGTGCATAAAGACAACTTCACTACAGGTCTGCAGCGAGTGTCTACGTTGCTTGCGCACATCTTGTTTTTCTTTGCACTCCTACACTTGCTTGGCATTCAGATAACACAGTTTTTTACTACGATATCTCTAGTTGCAGTAGCTATCGTCCTTATTTTCCGTGACTATCTCGCGAATTTCTTGGCAGGTATCGTCACGCTGTTTTCTGATGATATCAAGCTTGGAGATGTCATTGAAGTAAGCTCACAACGTGGAGTGGTGGTTGATATCACGTTGCTACACGTACAATTAGAAACAGACGCCGGAGATATTGTGTTTGTGCCCAACACCACGATATCTACAAAAGAAGTAGTGAATTTTTCTAAACGAAAACAAAAAATTGTGTTTTACGAATACGCCCTTCCCACGTCACTACTAGGAAAGCAAAAAACTGTTGAGCAGCGTATCATGCGCGAGTTAAAACAAGTACTTCCTGACGCGCTACGTCACGATGAAGTGACGGTGTCTGCAGATAAGATCGAAAAAGACGCAGTAATGTTTCTTGTGCGCATCCCCTTCTCCTCGTATTCGCGTCAATCAGAGCGCCTAGCAAAGAATGCTGTGGCGTCGCAAGTACTTGCGATTCGCTCGAAAGCAAAGTAATTTAAACTCTGTATTGTCGCGCACGATGTATGTTAACCGCAGTCCTACTTGCCTTTGGAACCTTGTTTCCTATCGTGAATCCGCTGAGTACCACGTTTGTCTTTAATGGTCTTACTGCGAAGCTGAGTGTGAAAGACAAGGCGCGCACAGCACTTGTTGCCTCGTTAACTGCTGCACTGGTGCTCTTGTCGTTTTTAGCGTTAGGTCATGCGCTTCTCAGTTTTTTTGGAGTAACGATCTATGCTTTTCGTGTCGCAGGAGGTTTGTACTTGGGAAAAATTGCTTTTGAGATGCTCTCAAAGAGTTTTTACAAATCACCTGATAACGTCGAAGTACGAAAGGACGTTGCGATCATGCCGCTAGCAATTCCTTTGCTTGCAGGCCCTGGTTCCATGGCTGCGGTGCTTGTGATGTCAGAGGAGGCGAGTGTGTTGTCTTACGCGTCAATTAGTATTGCTATAGTGCTTGTGTGTGTGATTTCGTTTGTTCTCCTGCGCTTTGCGCACGTGATCGGAGGGGTGTTACAAGAGACGGGTGCACGTGTTATTGAGCGCGTGCTTGGATTAATCGTGCTTGTGATTGCAGCGCAATTCATCTTTAATGGCGTGACTGGTTGGCTTGTGGATGTGGGGTTAGTATAAATTCATATAAACGCTCAGCTGTTTCTTTGACCATGCACCACCGAGATGGTATGAACGGTCCGTACTATGGTTTTCCAGGATGCCCGAATCCGTCCTATGGGGTTGAGCTTTCTGAGAAACAAGCGCTGCTTGAGTCGTTGTTTGGACAACGCGTTCCGACGCTCGCAGGGAATCCTGTTGGCTACCGTAACAAGATTGAGTTCTCCTGTACACCACAAGCGCTCGGTCTTAAACGTACCTGGGATTTTGTGGTTGATGTGGAGCACTGCCCTATTCTCGATGAGAGACTTACTGCTGTCTGGAAGAAACTCCGCGCATGCATACGAAAACACAATATGCCTTGCTTTGATATTACTGCTCGTAGCGGTTGGCTGCGTTACGTCACCCTCAGAGTGGGAGTGGGAGTTCAGCTCGCAGTGACGACAACCTCCTCAGAGCACGCTGAGTATGTCGCGCTCCTCTCTTCGGTGCCTGGGGTTACCAGCACATACTGGTTTGTGAACGCTGATCGAGAGGGAGTGCAAGGAGAGTTGCAGCAGGTAGTTGGTGATTCACACCTGGTGATGCCTTTGGCAGGAAAAGAATTTCTTGTCAGGCCAGAAAGCTTTTTTCAAGCAAACACCCTACAAACCGAGCGTGCCATTAATCTCATGCGAGAGCACGTGAGTGCAGAGGATTCCGTACTTGATCTGTACTGCGGAGTGGGTAGCTTAGGGCAGTGTTTGCCGCACAAATCATTGGTGGGTATTGAAGAAAACGAGGTGGCCGTCGAGCTTGCACGTATGAATGCTCAGCGAAACGCGTGTGTTGCACGCTACATCTCTGCTTCGAGTGCGCAAGCAGATGTTTCTTGTGATGTTGCTATCGTGGATCCTCCTCGTTCAGGATTGCAATCAGCAGTTCACACGCTGCTCTTTCTTCAACCAAAAAAGATAGTGTATCTAAGCTGTAATCCGAAGACTGCGCGAAGAGACCTTGCTGCCTTGAGGCAGTCGTATCGCTTGCGGTCAATTCATGGAATTGATTTCTTTCCTCGCACCCCGCACGTTGAGTGTTTATTGGTGCTCGATAACAGCCGTTTCTCGTAGCTCAACGCCGAGTTCTTCAAGTGCTTCTGAACGTGCTTGCTCTTCTAAGAAAAGCAGGATGTCTTCTCGCAATTCCTCAAAAGCGGGTGCTTGTTCTCCCGCAAGTGCGCGGTAGTCTTCGTAGAACTCTCGTGCGTCTTCGTCTGTTACTGGTGCGACCTCGAGTTGCTCTGCGAGTGCTTCAAGAACAAGGTTTTTTCTGTACTCTTCAATCAGTACTTCATAGCTTTGTCCTTGTTGTGCAAGAATTGCTGTGAACTCCTCGCGAGGAACCCCTTGGGCGCTCAGAAGTGCTGAGAAATCTTCTTCCGCTTGGTCAAGTCCAATGAATATTCCTCGAGTTTCTGCTTCTTGAAGAAGAAGTGTTTGTAAGATGAGTTGGTCAATGATTTGTTCGTCACTAAGTGAGGTTCCCATGGGGTCTATGACGCTTCTAATGAATGCGAGGTCTTGTGTGGTGAGTGCTTGTCCGTTCACAATAACGAGTGTTTGTGTTTCAAGCGCTGGTTGTGGAGCCTCCGGAGTGGCCCACATCACGACAAAGATTGCGACTGCGAGAACTAACACGACGAAAATGGCTGCGGTAACGACTGCGACTGTGGGGAACGGTTCTGCTTGTGATGGTTGCTGAACTTCTTCTTGTGTGTTCTCGGCTTTTTTTGCTGCCTGTTTCTTCACACTCTTTTTTGCAGTGCTTTTCTTTGTTGTCTTTGCTGTCTTCTTCGCCGCTTTCTTTGCTGCCATGTGGTACACGAGTTTCTTCTCCTTTATAAGAATTGTTGCTTGATGCATAAAATACTTTTTTATAGTGACTCATCTCGCTCTCTCCGTGAAATATTCATCAGTAGTGATCATCGGCCCTCCAGGTTCTGGTAAAGGAACGCAAGGAGAAAAACTTGCTGAGCTCGCATCTGTTGGACATATTAGTACGGGTGATGCATTGCGCAGACAAGAGAGCAGTCCACTTGGAAAAAAATATCAGGCCACATTAGCTGAAGGAGAGTTCTTTCCTGATCACATCGCTATGCAGCTTGTCCGGCAAGAGATTGAGGAACGTGGTTACACGCACAATCACCTCATCTTTTTTGATGGAGTGCCGCGCACAGTACGTCAAGTCCCTTCTTTAGATGAGATCGCACAGGTGCTGCACGTCATTTCGTTACACACGTCTGACGAGGATTTCATCAGAGGTCGTGTCTGGAGGAGAAATACGCGGAAGTATGATCGTAATCTGGATGACACAAAACGACGTATCCGCGAGTATCGCGAGTTAACATTTCCCGTCATCGCAGAATATGAACGCAGAGGGGTTCCTGTCTCGCACGTGCTTCCTAATCAGTCAATAGACAACGTCTATCAACAAATCGTGGATGCGCTAAAAAAGAATCCTGAAACTATGCGCTGGTTTTTGTAATTATTTTTTGAGGTGCAATGTTTGTGTGGGGAATGCTATTCCGAGCTTGTGCTTGTTGAGTGTGTTGTAGATGAGGGTGGTTGCTTCTCGTTTTTTGGTGAACGCTGTTTCGTAATTCTCCACCCAAAACCGTGCTGAAAACTCAAGTGCGTATGCGCCCATGTCGTTAAAATGTACTGCTGGTTCAGGGTCTTTCTCGATGCCTTCCATCCCATTAAGAACTGCTAAGACGACTTCTTGCACTTTCTCTACTTTGTTCCCGTACTCAACTCCAAAGTTTACCGTGACGCGACTTTTCGGAAGTGGTTGTGCGAAGGTGTAAATGTTTTCGTTCGCAATCTTTCCGTTTGGTACCATGATAAGGTCTCCGTCATACGTGCGCACCCTGGTTGAGCGCAGGCTGATGTCGTGTACCACTCCGACTGTTCCATCTCCCAGACGTACTTTGTCCCCTTTCATGTATGCTTGGTCGAACGCGAGGCTGATTCCTCCAAAAATATTTTTTAGACTGTCTTGGAGTGCGAGACCAAGCACGATACCTGCAAGTCCAAGGCCAGTGATGAAGGGTCCTATCTGTACTCCAAAGCTTGCAAGAAAGAGCAGAAACGAGATCGACCAGATGAGTGCCTTTATGATTTTTGAGAATATTGGCAAGACATTTTCTGCCATGCTTGATCGCCGCTTTGTCTTCCTCTTTAAACTCCATATCTTAATCCCTGCGTTTGTAAGGTTGTTGAGCAGGTACGCAATCACAAAAATGTTAAAACCGATGAGGAGTGCTTCGATGATCGGCGCAATTACTGATGGAAACACTGTGGGTGCGAATGCGACGTACGCGAGCACCGAGAAGATAATCCATGCTATGGGGTGTTGTATTTCTTTGAGCAGGATGTCGTCTACTTGCGTTTTGGTTTTCTTAGTAAAAGGTTCTACGATGACTCGCAAAAACCATGCTAACGCCTCTGAGAGAATGTATGCAACAACGAGCGTTGCGACGAAAAACACCCAAGGGTTCACTTGAGAAATCCACGGAAGGTATATTAAGAGGAGCTCAAGGATGTGTTGTCCTACTGCTTCTCGTGTGGTTTCCGCAACAAGTTCTCCTTCTGGCATGGTTCATATGAACCGCAGCTCATTTATATTCTCTGCGGCGCGAATTACTGGGCCCGGAGGGATTTGAACCCCCGACATTTCGGTTAAGAGCCGAACGCTCTACCAGACTGAGCTACGAGCCCGAGAACTGACGTAAACTTCGTGTCATTTAAAAATGCTTATGCTGCTCGCAACTCTTTTTTTGTGGGGGCGCGACCGTTTTCAATGACGTACGTCACAAACGTTACTCTGTCTTTGGCACGCTTAGCTTCGTTGCGAAGGCTGTTTCTTACGAGTCGTCGAAATTGGGTTGATGTGAGTGTTGTGAGGTGTTGTGCTTGGAGTGGACTGTATCCTTGTGAGCGAAAGAACTCGTCCGTTCTTTTCTGAGGATCCATGCTTGCGTACTCCATCGCCTTTTTTCTTGCTTGCTGGTATCCGTGAACGATTTCTTGTTGTGCAAGAGCTCCCTTTAGCTCGTCTTGGTTGAGATATTCGGCAAAGCGTCTCATTGCTTCTTCTGATTGTGGATTCTGTCCTTGCTCAACCAGCCAGAGCTGCGCGTTACCTCCTCTGTCCAGCGCTTTTCGTAGCGGCGATGAAAAGGTTGCGTATGCTGATACTCCAAGTTTTGCGTGTCCATCAGGGGTTGTTCCGTGATATGCTTGTGCAAATCCTTTGCGTTTCGAAAAATTTCTGAAGACCATGGGTGCTCGGGCTCGCAAATAGCTTGTGTGAAAGATGTTGTGTACAAGCATGAGGTGTTCGAGGGCTTCATGGCTTGAGCTCGTGTGTGTGATTTCAAGAAGTTCTTCGCGCACACGCTCATCTAGTGTTTCATGCGTGGTGAGTTGTGGAGTGACTTGGCCAACGCCTATCCGCGGATTCTCAATGTGCACTCCATCAGTCCAATACGTGAGTACCAACGTCTCTTGAGGTTGCGAGAGCGAACTCTTCCACGCTGCAGTAGTCAACTGAAATGGACGCTCCAACTCGGGCGTCCAACGCACGTACCTACCAACATTTGCGGCTGCACTCATAACAAGAAATCCTTTGTCTTGTCGCCTCCATCCTACGATATCGTCACGAACGTGATTTTTGGTTTGTGCATTATCAATTGCATATGCTGGAGCGGGTATGGCCTTGGGAACTCCGCTGCCTACTGTGTATTTTGCTAATGCGCCATAACTGGGCATGGTTGCGTCGACACCGCCGGGGGCGTCGACGGCGCTCATTGAGCGCGCACCCCACACAGGAGAATTACTTGGTTACTGCTGCGGCACTGTTGCATGCTGTATTCTCAAAAAGCTGGTATATAATGCTTTCGGCGCGGCCGAAAAACGCTTCTTTTTACTCGTGAGTGATGCCAAGATTTCTTAAAGGGGTCTGCGTGCATATCTTTTATGAAACTAGCTGTATATGAGTGTGAAGAATGGCAAGAAGAGTATTTACGAGAACGCTTACAAGACCACGAATTGGTCTTTGTTTCCGATAAAATTTCTGAGGATAATGTTCCTGCAGATGCGGAAGGACTTATCGTGTTTATTTGGAGTCACGTAACTCCTCAGATTCTTGATAAGGCCTCTCGTGTGCGTTTTGTGGCGACCATGAGTACGGGGTTTGACCACATCGATGTTGATGAGTGTAAAAAACGTGATATTGTTGTTTCTTCCGTGCCGTTTTATGGTGAGAACACAGTTGCTGAGCACACCTTCGCGCTTATTCTCACGCTGAGTAGAAACATCTTGCCTGCGGTGCAGCGTGTGCGTGCCGGGCTGTTTAGTCCTCAGGGCCTTCGCGGATGGGATCTTAAGGGAAAAACGCTTGGCGTTATTGGTTCAGGAAGTATTGGTCAGCACGTGATTAAGATGGCGCGCGGATTTGAGATGCCAATTCTTGCGTATGATCCGTACCCAAAAGATGGTCTTGACGCAGAACTTGGCTTTACGTACACAAATCTTGATCACTTGCTCGCGCACAGTCATATCATCACGCTACATTGTCCGTATAATGAGCACACGCATCACTTACTTAACGACAGAAACCTTGCTGTTATTCGTCGAGGAGCAGTTATTATTAACACTGCTCGTGGAGGATTGATTGATTCGGCTGCTTTGTTGCGGGCACTGCAAGATGGGAGGGTCTCTGCTGCGGGCCTTGACGTGCTTGAAGAAGAGGCGAGTATTCGTGAAGAGTATCAAGTCCTTCACCCGAGCTTTCATGCAACAAGTGATTTGCACAAGCTCGTTCTTGAGCACGTGCTTATCCATCATCCGCGCGTCATCGTGACTCCTCACAACGCGTTTAATAGTATTGAGGCGCTTGAGCGTATTCTGGACACCACGATTGAGAATGTGCACGCGTTTTTGCGAGGGCAACCTATTAATACTGTACAGTAATTCGGTCGTATATGAAGACTGTCCTTACTATTGAGGGTATGCACTGTGCGTCGTGTGCGTCCACGCTCAAGTCTGGTTTTGAGCGCGTTCCTGGGGTGACTCGGGCGTATGTTAACTACGCTGCCGGCCAAGCTGAAGTGACGCATGGAGCAGCGGTGTCTGTAGAGGACCTTTCTGAGGTGGTGCGTGCGTCTGGGTATCGCGTGGTCGACGATGACACTCCTTCCGATTCCAGTGATGCCTTGTGGCCTGTGCTTGTTGCGACTGTAGTGTTACTCGTATTGAGTATGGGGTCGATGGTTGGCCTTCCTATTCCTCATTCGTTAGTTACCGTGTTTATTGAGTTGCTCCTCGCAGGCTATATCTTGTTTGTAGGTCGCTCGGTCTACCAGTCTGGCGTCTTCTCTGCGCTGCGTGCAAAACGTGCCAACATGGACTCACTCATCAGTATTGGTACAGGAGCAGCGTTTGCGTACTCCGCAGTGCTGTTTGTGTACGCCCTCTTTACAGGCCACTCGCTTGGTCATGCATTTTATTTTGAGAGTGCGGGTCTCATCATGGCGTTTGTTCTTCTTGGCAGGCATCTTGAGGCGCGGGCTAAGTCGCGTGCCAAACAAAGCCTTACTGCGTTACTCAACCTCGCTCCAGAGACTGCTCGCAGAATCGTGGGTAAAAAAGAGGAGGAAGTGTCTGTAAATGCTATTAAGGTAGGTGATGTGCTCAAAGTCAAGCCTGGTGATCGAATTCCTGTTGATGGACGGATCACTGTGGGTAATAGTCGTGTGGATGAGAGCATGCTCACTGGAGAGTCTACTCCTGTAAAGAAAAAGCGTGGTGATGACGTCTTTGCCGGCACCATCAACAATACAGGGATGTTTGTTATGCAAGCAACCCATACTGGCGAGGACACGGCTTTCTTCCGTATTGTTGAGCTCGTGCGCCAAGCGCAGCGCTCTCAAGCGCCGGTCGCGCGCTTGGCTGACACTATTAGTGCATACTTTGTTCCGGGAGTACTCTTTTTGTCAGTGGTTGCTTTCATCTTCTGGCTTATTGCTGGTCAGCCTCTGTCTTTTGCTTTCACCGTTGCTATTGCTGCACTCATTATTGCTTGTCCGTGCGCGCTAGGCCTCGCAACTCCCATGGCGATCATGGTCTCCACAGGCAGTGCTGCTCGCAAAGGCGTGTTGTTTAAGGATGCGAAAGCTATTCAACAGGCGGCTGATGTGCGCATGGTCGCGTTTGACAAAACAGGAACCCTCACGCAGGGGCGCCCAGAAGTAGTGTTTGTCAAGACATACTACGACGTCGGCGAGCAGAGCGTGCTGCGTTACGCGGCAAGCCTTGAGAGTGCATCAGAGCATCCGCTGGCAGAAGCGATTGTGCGTTACGCAGAAAAAAGCAAGGTGCGCTTTGGAGATCCACGATCGTTTGAAGCGGTTGCTGGACGGGGTGTGAAAGGAAAGGTTGAGGGAAGAAAAATTGTTATTGGGAACATCGCGTTCTTCAAACAAGAAGATATTGGGTTGTATGATGTGCGCGAGCGGGTTCCTGAACTTGCGCAGCAAGGACTCACTCCTGTGCTCGTCGCGATTGAGGGTCGTCTTGCAGCATTGATTGGTATTAAAGATCCGCTCAAGGACTCGGCTAAGGAGGGCGTTCGTGCTCTTTCTCGCATGGGCATTTCTCCTGTTATGCTCACGGGGGATGAGGAGGATATTGCGCGAATAGTTGCTAAGGAGCTTGGGATTGAAGTGTTCCGCGCACGCCTCACGCCGGAAGAGAAGCTTTCTGAGCTCAAAAAATTGCAGCGCAAACGCGCGGTGGCTATGGTGGGTGATGGGATTAATGATGCTCCTGCACTCGCTCAAGCGGATGTCGGAATCGCTTTGGGATCTGGAACGGACGTCGCTATTGAATCCGGAGACATCATTCTTATTCAAGATGACGTGCAAAAAGTGGCTGCTGCGCTGAGTATCTCGCAAAATACAATGCGTGTGGTCAAGCAAAACCTTGGTTGGGCGTTTGTATACAATCTTGCCGCTCTTCCTATTGCTGTGGGCGTGCTCTATCCTGTGACTGGTTGGTTGCTTAGTCCTGCACTCGCAGGATTTGCGATGGCGGCGTCAAGCTTGTCTGTGGTGCTCAGTAGCTTGCGTTTGCGATAGCACAAAACTCTTAAACGTCCGCCTCTTCTCTCGTGTATGGTCTCACAAAAGACTGTTGGTGGGTTACTTGCAGGCTCTGCGCTCTTGTTTGCAGGCATATTGTACTTTACTATTCAGTCGCTTACTGCTCGCACGCAAGTTCTTGGGTGTATACTTGACACTCCTGGCTGTGCTCAAGTCGCTACTGGCTTGTCTATGAGTCATGTCGCTGTGGGGTTTGTCTCAGCAGTCTTCTCGCTTGGAGTGTACTTCTTTTTCTTTCACAAGGAAGTGTCTGAGAAAAAGCTTTCTGAGCAGCGCATTGAACTCTTAACTAAGGTGCTGACTGCAGGAGAGAAAGAAGTGCTTGCGGCAGTGCTTCATCAAGAGGGAATCTTGCAGAGCTCTCTTGCGTATAAGACGAACTTAACTCCTGGAAGGGTTTCTCAAGTGCTTAGTCAGTTCGAGGAGCAGGGTCTGATTCGAAGAGTCCCCTCTGGAAAATCTTTCAAAGTATATGCTGCTGTTTAAGTGTTATTGCCCACTCATTAAAAGATAAATAGACTTAATAGTGTTTAATTGTTGTTTTTGAAATATAATAGCATTATTGTTTAACGCGTAACATTCATAAGCACGAGATTCTTCTCGTACGTTATGACATCGAAAAAACAAGGACCCTCTGCAACTAATGCATGGATGATTTCAACGTTTATTTTCGCAGGACTGTTATTTCTCAGTCTCGTCTGGACGGCAGTCTTTACTATGATTGTCTTCTCCGGCGGCTTAGCAACGCAAGCTCCTGCGCAAACTATCCCTGCGCCCAGTCAGCCCACGACTCCTCCGGCTCAGCAACAGCCTTCCGGAGCAGCTCCGCAAATTGACTTTGCAACGGCACACACCCTTGGAGATCCGAATGCTCCTGTGGTGATGGTAGAGTACAGTAGCTTTACGTGTCCGTTCTGTGGTCGGTTCCACGCGGAAACGTTCCCTGACATCCAGTCATTTATTGATCGAGGAGATGTATTCTATGTATATAGACACTTCCCGCGAAGTGCTGAGGATGTTCGCATAGCAAACTTTGCTGAGTGTGCCGCTGAGCAAGACGCGTTCTTTTCGTTTATCGACAGAATCTACTCCAACCAAGGGGCTGTTTCTGACGCGAACTTGCGTGCACACGCACAAGCACTTGGTCTTGACATGTCAGCGTTTGACAGCTGTGTTGAAAGCGGCCGCAACCGCGGAGTCGCTGACGACCACCTTGCTGAGGCGCGACAAGTAGGAGTTACTGGCACGCCAACATTCTTTGTCAATGACAATAGAATCGTGGGTGCACAGCCTTTCAGCGTGTTCCAGCAGGCAATCCAAGCAGAGATTTAATCTCTGCCCCTTTTTTCTTTTTCTTTATGATACTACGTTATTTGCGTCAAGAACTCTCTGCAACCATTATTTTCACGTCTTTTCTTACGGGAATATTGTTTCTGCTTTTCGTTGACCTTATTCCCAATATGGGATTTTTATTTCGTGCTCTTACTTCCTCTGAATACGCTTTTCTCTCCATGCTCTGGGCTTTCTTGTCGGGAGTTCCTGCAACAGTTCCTACTATCAACGCGTGGTTGTTGTTTGTCGTAGGGTTTTTGACCGCGCTTAATGTGTCGCTTGTCCTTAAGCGCGGAGCGCGCCTTCGCTCAATGGGTGCTACAGGTTCGAGTAGTTTTTTGGGCGTCCTCGCTGGCGGATGTAGTGCGTGCGCAACAGGCATTCTTCCCCTTATTGGTCTAGGAGGAGTTGTTGCGATACTGCCGTTTCATGGGATTGAGCTGGCTGTAGTGGCTATCGTGTTGCTTTGCGTGACGCTCTACTGGAATGCGCGTGCTGGTGTGTGCGCGGCAGACTAAATTCATATAAATGATGACGCCCTATGTTCTTTTATGACGCTTTATCATCTCAAAGGCATCTTTGTCTTCAAGGATGCTTCGTTTACTGCTCTTGTTAAAGAAAAACACGCAGTGACAAATGCGTTACTTATTGTGTTTTCTGTTGCGGTCATTGCTACGTCGTTAGGATATCTTGTGCAGCAATTTATCTACGTGCCTTTGCTAGAAGCTTTTTTCCCGCAAGTCCTTGAAGATATGGCGTTTTCAGCACTTCACACAACAGTTCTCCAAGGAGTACTAGTTGCTTTGGCCGGAACAGTTGTTCTTGCAGGAGTAGTCTTGCTCTCTGCTCGCTTACTTGGAGCAAAAACAGGTTCGTACAAAGAACTCCTTATTGTGTTTGGCCACGCATACGCTATTCAGATAGTCTCGTTTATTCCTCTTCTCTTGTTTCCTGCTTGGATTTACTCGGTCATAGTGATGATTAAGGGTGTTTCCGTGGTGACTGACTTGAGTATTGGTCGGTCTACTGCAGCGTACTTGCTTCCCTTAGGAGTACTAGTTGTGTTAGCTCTCGTTGTAGGAATTATTGCGGGACTGCTGGTTGCTGCGTCTGTGTTGTCATAACTGCAAATCCTGTAAAACTCATTGTAAGTATTATATACTTGTTTTCCCTAATACGCGTATGATATCGAAAAAAATGGTGAATTGGATTCCTGTCATGGGGGTATTGCTCCTTGCAGTGTTTGCTGCGTGTGAGCCAGTACCTGCGCAGGAACCTGAAAGAGTTGCTGAGCAATGGGTGCGTGCAGCACCAACGTATGCGTATGATGGATTTGACCTTGCACTTCAAGAACAGTACGTGCGAGAATCACACCCTGAACAATACGTGTTTATCTACACGTTTACGACACGCGCAGCAGGCTATGGTGATCGCTCTGATGAGATGGTAGCTCAAGTGCTTACTGATCGTGAAATAGAAGTTGTGGTGATTGATGGAGAGGTTGTGTCTGCAGTCATTGATGGCGTCTGGGATGAACTGCGCCAAGAAATGCTTGCCCAACAACTTGTTGAGCTGTCATTTACCCCTATGCAATGTGTGGAGTATGTGTGGGATGAGTGGTATGCTTCTGAACATGAGTCACTTGCACCTGCGACTGAGCAGGTCATCTCAGACTATTACTCGTCTCAAGGAGTTGATGTTGGAGCAGTGGTTTCTGTGGAGATGGAAGGGGCTGTATGTATGGCGTGTGAAATCTGCCCTGTTGGAGTGGTGTACTATGTCAGTGTGGGTGAAGAAGTAGCGCGTCTTCTTGAAGACGATGGTTGGGTGCGAAACACCTGAGGCCTGATTCCGAGCATTTATTAATCTGGATTCATTTCCTTTTAGTATGGCATCAACAGCTAAACGAGCCTTAACAGGGTTTGCTGCGCTTGGATTTACTGTGCTGGCAGCGGTCATCTTTATTTTGATGAGCGTACTGTTCTTTTTCCTTACGGTGTGGATCGTAAAGGTAGGAGCAGGGTTTGCTGGGTACACGCCTGATGGTAATTGGGTGGTTTTAAGCGCTGGGATTATGAGTGCTGCGGGAATTCTTGCCGCTGCAATCAACCAATAATTTTTTTTTGTCTTTACTCTTTTAAAGTATCGTTCATTACGGTATAGTATGATTGAGCAGCTTCCGTACATAGACTCGTATTTGCAGTGGTCTTTTCTGGATATTTCCGGCACGCAGTTTGCACTTGCAACAATCTTCTTTTTCGGATTGGTTCTCTTGTTGTGGGTGTTTAAAATCTATGGCTTATGGGTGCTGTCTCGCATTGCTGCTAAGACTCCTACAGAGCTTGATGGATTACTTATTAATGCTCTTAAGAGCGTAAAGTGGCCTTTTTATGTACTGCTTGCATTGTTCATTGCTCTATCTACGCTTGCGTTACCTGAGCAATTATCGTTTGTGGTTACTGCTGGTCTGTATGTTGTTATTTTGTATTATGTGTTGAAAATGGTTTCTGTGGTAATTGATGTGATTGCGCTAAAGTACGTAAAAAAACGAGAGCAGGCTGATGAGGGAACGTCTGTGATATTGGTACTCTCTCGTATAGCAAAGGCTTCAGCGTTTTTACTTGCTTTGTTATTATTGTTGCAAAACATTGGAGTGGAAATAACTCCTTTGCTGGCGGGTGTTGGTATTGGTGGATTAGCTATTGCGTTTGCTCTACAAAATATTTTTGAAGACTTATTTGCGTCCTTTAGCATTTATTTTGATAAGCCGTTCAAAAAAGGTGACTTTCTTGTTATTGGTGATGACATGGGAGTGGTTGAGTATATTGGTATGAAGTCTACGCGCCTTCGAACGTTACAAGGTCAAGAGCTCATTGTCTCAAATCGTGATTTGACAAACACGCGAATCAATAATTATAAGCGTATGGAGCGTCGTCGGATTGTATTTGGGTTTGGTTTAGAGTACGGGACTCCCGTCGCGGGTCTTAAGCGCGCAAACGAGTTGGTGAAACAAGTGTTTTCTGAGGTTGAGGATGCTGATCTTGACAGATCTCATTTTAAAGAGTTTGCTGATTCATCTCTTGATTTTGAGGTCGTCTACTATTTGAACACCTCTGATTATACTGCGTACATGGATACGCAACAACAAATTAATTTACGCATCAAAGAACTTTTTGATCAAGAAGGTCTTTCCATGGCGTTCCCCACTCAAACCGTACACATCAATAAGAATGTTTAAAAACTCTTGTGTGGAGTCTTTGGTGTATGAGAGGTTTGAGAAGTCTGGCAGGAATTTTTAAAAGAGCCTTTTTGGATCATGAGTTTAGAACGTTATTGATTATTTCTGTGTTTGTGATTCTTGTTGGATCAACATTTTATTATTTTCATGAAGGATGGTCGTTGATTGACAGCGTGTTTTTTTCTGTTGCCACGCTGACAACAATTGGGTACGGCACTCCTATGCCCACAACTACACTGAGCAAAGCGTTCACCATAGGGTTTATCTTTGTCGGTTTAGGATTAATATTGGCTCTGCTCACAAAGGTTGCTCAGATTGTTGAGCGATCAGTAAAAGACGAGTAGCGAACCACGAGGTCTTGACGAATAATTCTTTTTGTGAAGGGGATAAGCCAGTTCGTTGCTGGAGTGATGATGCAGAAGATGACAAACAGCTTTCTGAGTATGCCAGCAGAGATGCGCGTTGCTTTGCCGTAGCTGTTGTGGTGCCAGTATAGTGTTTCTTCCCATGAAGTCATACTGTGGAGTACGGTGTGTGGGAACTAATGCTTTACGGGTGTGAATGTCCAGTGAGTCCAGTGAGAAAAAGAAAAAAAAAGAGTTTAGTCCTTGTGCCACGCAAGCACACCTACATAAATCAGGTTTGCGAGGGG
>SKXU01000037.1 GCA_007128245.1 Candidatus Woesearchaeota archaeon | reverse complement strand
TATTCCTTTAGCAGCAATGGAGCGCATCATGGAAAAAGCAGGTGCTGAGCGTATCTCAGAAGATGCAAAACACGAGCTCAAACGCATCTGCGAGCTCCTTGTCACAAAGTATGGTGAGCGAGCAGCAAAGTTCGCAGACCATGCAGGAAGAAAAACTGTAAAAGAAGAAGATGTGAAACTTGCTATTCGGCAAGGAAACTAGTCTCTTACGACTTCTAACTCCAAAAAGTCATATGCAGCAATGGTGTTTGAGAATATTGACTGTGCCTCTTCGAGAAGAGGAGTAGTATCAAAGTACCGCTGCGAAAAATGTGTGATGACAAGTTTTTTTGCATTCGCTGAGCGAGCGATAAACGCAGCATCTTTTGCAGATAAATGACCATACTCTTCTGCTTTGTCTTGGTGTTCAGAAGACAAAAATGTTGATTCACAAATTAATACATCAGCATCTTCAGCAAGACGTATTGCGTTATCAGTCACAGAAGTATCCATCACATAAGTGACCTTTCTTCCTCGTTGAAGATACGTAACCATGTCAAGCGTTACTTCCTTATCACCCACAGTAATCACCTGTTCTCGTTGCAATCGTCCCATTTGCGGACCAGGAGTAACCCCATGAGCGGCAGCCTTGCCTACATCGAACCGGCGCACATCCTTTTCCTCAAAAGAAAAAGCAAGGCAGGAGATAGCATGCTCAACAGCAGCTGCGCGAATAACATATCGTTTTGTTTCAACAACAACTTCTGGACGTACACCCTCAACCTCCACGATATCCAAGTTCAGACGGTGATCAAATGACATTGCGCGAACTAAATGATGCATATGTTGTTTTGTGCCGACAGGACCCACGATGTGCAGGGTTCCTGGTTCAGGAATGTTCCCCATGGTTTGTATAAGACCGATCAAACCAGAAACGTGGTCCCCGTGCCAGTGCGTGATAAGCACGCGAGAAACTTTCGTTCGGTTATACCCTGCTAAGTTCATTTGACGCTGCGTGCCTTCGCCGCAATCAAATAAGATGAACTCACCTTCGTATTCAAGCAATACGCTCGAGACGTTCCGCTGCTTCGTAGGAACCATAGCGCCCGTCCCAAGAAAACATACTTTCATTGAAAGAGAAAATAGGTGATGGTATAAAAATCGTAAGGAAAAAAGACAAAAAGGAGTTCCTTGAGTGGGAACGTGAGAAGAAACTATTTCTTCTTTTTACCAGCACCTTTAGCGGGTTTTTTTGCAGCCATACGCGTCACCCCCATCCCTACGGATTGGGATGCTTAAATAATTGTTTTATTTGCTTAAAAAACTTGTGAAAAACGTTCAATCCAAATAAAGAAGTGAAATAAAAAATAAAAAACAAATTAAGAAGCTATTCTTGCTTTTTTTATGAAATTATTTCTTTTTAGCAGGCTTCTTAGCAACTTTTTTGACGGTTTTTTTAGCAGGCTTTTTTGCAACAGCCTTTTTAGCAGCTTTCTTAGGAGCAGCTTTCTTAACTGCCTTTTTCACCGTCTTTTTTGCTGCTGGTTTCTTTGCGGGCCTTTTGGCGACTCTCTTAGGAGCAGCCTTTTTTGCAACCGCCTTCTTAGCAGATTTCTTCGTAACTGGCATGGACCATACCTTCGTCAGCTCCTCTTTGGGAGCGTGATCGGGTGGATTTCCCAAGGGAAATTGCGTGTATATGGGAAACCACAGTTTTAAAGAGATATGGAAAATAAACTACTGGTATACAAAAATAAGAAAGACGGTTCTTTTTTAAACACGGCCAACACACCAACCCCATGAGCGAAGAACAAGAAAGACCTCGAAAACAACCCATCCCAGCACTACTCGCACGAGAGCGCGTTCTTCTCGCAGCATCAGATGAAGCACGAGAGCTGTACTCACAAAGCGCGTACGGAGTCATCCTCGAAGACGGAAAACTTCAGCTGAGCCTACAAGAGGGACTCTACCTACAAGAAAAAGGGCGCATCACCATACACGATGGCAAAAACAAACCAATCACATTCGAAGCATACCTGCGAAAAGCACGAAAAGTAGAACCAAACTTCTGGGTGCGATACGCAATCTTCAAAGACATGCGAAACCGAGGGTACGTAGTCAAAACAGCACTCAAATTCGGAGCAGACTTCCGCGTGTACGACAGAGGAATCAAACCCGGAGAAGACCACGCACGATGGGTAGTGTATCCCGTACACGAAGGAGAACAACTCACATGGTACGAGTTCGCAGCAAAAAATCGCGTTGCCCACTCAACAAAAAAACGACTCATGATAGGAATCGTAGACGACGAAGGAGACGTAACCTACTACGAAATCCGCTGGGTACGACCCTAGAACTTAATAACAAGTACTTCCAGAACATACCATGAATAACACAGGACTAAAAGAAGCAAACACAGTTTTTTCACACACAACACCAGGAGACCGCGTGCAAGTGACAATAAGTCACAACCACCCCATCGCACGCATACGGTTTGGAGCAATAAAAGAAGTGATAGGAGAGTTTGTCAGCTTTAAACACGGAGTGCTCAAACTCATGGACGGACAAAAAAAATATGTGATGGTACCCGCAATGATTATTTCAGAAGTGGATATCACAAAACAAATTCTTGCCGAGTAAGCACAAGCAATAAATAGCGCGCCTCACCAAACACGTGTATGCGCATCACACCAGAAGAAGTTCTCCAAGCAGTACGACAACTCGGACCGGTCGTGCCAAACAAAATCAAGCAACACCTCGCACAACCAGACAGCATGCTGATAAACATTTACTTATCAGACCTACAAAAAGAAGGAAAAGTACGCCTGACACACGTACAACTCGGAACATCAAGCTTTGCGTACACGCCCGAGCACATCCCAAAATTAGAATCACTCATTGATCATCTTAACGAAAAAGACCGCAGAGTAGCAAAAAGACTCAAAGAAGAACAAATCATGCGAGCAAGCACGCAAGACCCACTCACACGCGTCGCCCTGCAAAACATAAAAGACTTCGCAAAACCGCTTCACGTAAAAACAACACAAGGCGAAGAAACATTTTACAAATGGTATTTGTTGAGCACAGAAGAAGCACAAGAAAAAATAAAGCGACTTCTTGGAATACAGACAACACAACAAGAAGTTCCCACTCCAAGAAAAGAAGAAGTGCCACAAGACCCCCCTGAAAAAACGAATAAGCAGCAACCTCGCGCACAACAAAAACCATCGGCTGAGCAACAAAAAAAAGCGCCCACGCAACAAAAAACAGAACAGCAACAAGCACTTATCCAAGCAGAAAGCGACTTTGCACAACAACTCCTCACATATTTCAAAGACAAAAACATCACTGTCCTCAGCCTTGATGAAGTGCGCAAGAACAGTGAGATAGACGCAAAAATACGTCTTCCAACGCCAGTCGGAAACATCACGTACTACTGTAAAGCAAAAAGCAAGAAAAGCTCAAACGACGGAGATCTCGCAGCAGCAATACTTACTGCCAAAAGTAAGATGCTTCCTGCGCTGTATATCACCACAGGAACAGTAACAAAAAAAGCAAAAGAAAACAACGAACTACAAGAAATCACGGTGGTGGAACTTGGGAACAGCAATTAGTAGCTTACTTGACGGAGAAGAAGTTACTGTAGAAGACCTTGCACACCGCGTACTTGCAATAGACGCATATAACATGCTCTACCAATTCCTCACAACAATCAGAACGCGCGATGGAACACCACTCAAAAACAGCAGTGGACGAGTAACAAGTCACATGGTAGGACTGTTTTCTCGCATCACCAACTTCATGGGACACCAGCACAAACTCATCTTCGTCTTTGATGGAAAAACACCTGATTTGAAAGCAGCAGAGATTACGCGACGAAAACAAGCAAAACAACACGCAGCAAAACAACTCGAGAAAGCAACACAAGAAGACGACATTGCAGGAATGAAAAAATACGCTGGAAGAGTAGCAGTTCTCACAAAAGACATGGTCAAAGAGACGCAACAACTCCTTGACGCACTAGGAATACCGTGGATGACTGCGCCCTCAGAAGCAGAAGCACAAGCCGCACGCCTTGTACGAGAAGGAATTGCAGACTACGTCGTCAGTCAAGATATGGACTGCTTGCTATTCGGAGCGCCAAAAATGCTCAGAAACCTCTCTATCAGCGGTAAACGAAAACGCCCAGGAACGAGCAGCTACTACACCATCAACCCAGAAATCATCACCCTCGAAAAAGAACTTGACCGTCTTGAGATAACGCAAACACAACTCATCGCACTCGGAATGCTTGTGGGAACAGACTTTAACCCAAAAGGAATCAAAGGACTTGGGCCAAAAAAAGGACTCAAGCTCGTACAAGAACACAAAGAAGACCTCAACGCACTCTTTACAGCAGCTGATTGGGACGCCCACCAAGACGTGTCATGGGAGACAGTCTATGAAGTAATCACGAAGATGCCTACAACAAACGAATTCACTCCAGAATGGAAAAGTATCGACCGAGAAGCAGTGGTGCGACTACTTGTTGACGAGTTCGAATTCTCAGCAGACCGCGTATCAACAGCGCTTGACAAACTCACAGTAGCCAAGCAACAAAAAGGCCTTGGAGAATTCTTCTAAAACCATTATAAACACTGCTTGTCTTCTCATGAATATGAACTTAGCAGTACGTGCACCGCTCAAAGACGCGCAGCGCATTCGCACAGAACTTGAAGCACGAGGAGTCATTGACACTTCGCGTAAACCAAGAAAAGAAGATGACACGCTTCTCATAGCAGTCACTGAGCACATCAAAGGATACGAGGTAGTCGAAGCGGACCTTGAGAACAAGCCCGCGCCAACCCCCAGTCTGCGACAAGCACTCAAAGAAGTACTAGCACCTGAAGAGCTCGAACGCCTCAAGACTGCATATGATCTCGTTGGAGACATTGCTATCCTCGAGATTGACGAAGAACTGCGACACAAAGAAACACTCATCGCACAGACCTTGCTTGAGCTGCAACCAGCAATACAAACCGTCGTACGCAAAGATGGTGCGCATGCAGGAGAGCTACGCCTACAAGACTACAAGCACCTTGCTGGCGAGCCACGTTTTGAAACCACGGTAGTAGAAAACGGTGTACGGCTCACGCTCGATATCAGAAAAACATACTACTCTGTGCGCTCAGCAACTGAGAGAAAACGCGTCGCTTCTCTTGTACAACCAGGTGAGCGAGTATTGTGCATGTTCTCAGGGATAGCACCATTTCCTCTTGTTATCAGCGCGCTCTCACAAGCACAAGAAATCATCGGAGTGGAACTGAATGAGGACGCACACAGATACGCAGAGCATAATGTGAAGCAAAATACGGCTGAGAATGTGCGTGTGCTCTGCGGAGATGTAAGAGAAGTTGTGCCGACACTCGGAACTTTTGACCGTATCACCATGCCACTGCCCCACACCGCACAAGACTTTCTTGATGTTGCAGTGCCCGCGTGTGCGCCACAAGGAATGATACACCTCTATCATTTTTCTACAGAAGAAGAAGTTCAGGAATTCGCGAAAAAACTCCCAGGACGTATCGCAGAACTAGGCAGATCTGCGAAGGTTGTAGACGTTGTTCGTTGCGGAAACCTTGCTCCTGGCGTCCACCGATGGAGTATCGATATACGGGTGTA
>SKXU01000061.1 GCA_007128245.1 Candidatus Woesearchaeota archaeon | reverse complement strand
TTTACTTCAAACTCCCACTGCGTGCTGTTTGCAGCATTACCCACGAGATCAACACACGCAACATTCCACGTGTACACTCCTAAATCAAGGTCTGTCAAAAAGAAACTTTGCGTGACTCCTTGGGTTATGGAAGAGTCGGTTTGGTTTAGGGAGTCATCAATGTACAATCGACACTCAGTAACGGGGAGCAAGTCGTCTGTGACGTTATAATCAAGTTGTACATCTCGCGTGGTGGAGAAGAGTGTTTGGTCAACGGGAGCTTCGAGTTGTACCACAGGAGGAGTGGTGTCAATTACGAATGTGAACTCATCGCTCACCCCAGTGTTTCCAGCAAGGTCTTGACAGGACACGCTCCATGTGTGTGGTCCTTCAGAAAGGTCTGATACGCTCTCACTATGCATAGTGTTGTTTAGTACAAAGATTCCTGATACGTTCACAGCACTATCAATGATAAGATCACACGTAGCGTTTGGTGAGAGCGCATCGCTTACTGTGAAATTAAACGTGAGTGTTGAAGTACTCCAATTCGTATTATTGAGCGGGTTGTTTAGCGTGATTACAGGGGGAGTGGTGTCTACAAAGAAGTTTATGGTGATGTTCGGTGCGAAGTTAAGTACGTGATCAAATGCTTCTAGGGTGAGCTCGTACGCTCCATCCGCAAGGCCTGAGAGAGAGACTATTTCATCAGTATTATTTGCTACTGCTCCTGTTGCTTGTGGCACTCCATCAAGGTAGAGGGTGTAGTTTGTTTGCGGAGCGAGGTTATCTGAGAGGGTGAAGTTCACATCAACAGTTGTGGTGTTAAACCACGAATTATTGATTGGGGCATTAAGCATGCTCACAGGAGGAGTTTGGTCGACGAACAAGGTTCTTGTTTCTGTAGTGCTGATGCGTCCTCCTTGATCAATGGCCGTGACGTTATACAAGTAGACTCCTTCAACAATACCTGTCACGTTTGCTTGCACGTTATGAAGACGAGCATCTACTGATGAACGAATCTCTTCTGGGCTGAGCGCTCGATTATGCACTCGCACCTCATCAATACCTCCTTCCCAACCACGAGGACCGCCATTACTGTTTCCAATAAGTACTGGTTGGGTTGTGGTTATAGGAAGTTGCGTGTTTGCTTGTACGCGGTCAAGATTTCCATTAATATACCATCTCCACTCAGCACCATCAAACGTCCAAGCAATGTGCACCCATTCTCCTCTCGGAACAGCCGAGTCACTATTTTCTTGTCCAGAGCTTCCCATGCTCACGCGAATACGATCTCCTGAATTCTCTACTTGCATACACCACGCGCCAGCGTTTTCAGTTTCCGTTTCTTTACACACAACCCGTCTCCAAGGGCCAGATGTGTCTGGATCTTGGTACACCCATGCTTCAAGAGTTCCTCCTGTGGAGAGACTGAGTTCTGGCGAGTGAGGAATTTCTATACGATCAGCGCTGTCGTATTCAGTAAACCACATCGCGCTTCCGAATCTTCCTGCTCGTGTACGTGAAACTCCAGAAGCAATGATGGTTCCATCATTACCGTACGTTGAGAGATCAGCAACAGAAGTTCCTGAGGTAAAGTCCTCAAAAGGCATCCACAACACTACTGAGCGGTCAAAATCAACAAAGCCAACTGCATCATTGGCATCCGTAACTGTGGCGTTTATGTAATTCCAATCCTCTCGTTGAGCACCATTATCTTGTGTTGTAGGAGGTACGAATGTCACCACAGGATTTGTACCATCAACGAGGAACTCAATAACACCAGAAGACACAGTATTTGCTTGGTCAGTACACGTCACACTCCACTCGTGCACCCCATCCGCAAGCCCACTTACAGGGACGGTTGTTGGTGTTGAGGTATTATCAGGAGTAAGTGATGCTTGGAGCGCGCCATTTACGAATACTTCACATGCGAGGTTGTCGAAATTATCTGTAACGGTAAATGAGAGGTCTAAGGAAGTAAATGGATAGTTACCATTGAGTATGGGATCGTTAATAGTAATCACAGGAGGGATAGTGTCCACCCAGAAGGTTCTTGTGGGAGTGATTGCAGTAAGTGCCCGCGCACTATTATCTGTACATTCTACACGCCATTGGTATTCACCGTTATCATAGTCTTGGTTAAGAGAAGCTATGGAAGCATTTACTGGAGAGGAGTCTGTAAAGTTAAGTATATCATTGATATAGAGTCGACACTCTTCGAGCGGAAAGAACGTCTCGTTTGCCTGCCAAGATAGTGTAACGTTAGTGAAGTTTAGCACAGGAGGTGCTTGCGTCCAGTTAAAGAACGTGTTGTTCGGAGGAGCGATGAGCGCTGCTAGAGGTGGCGGATACGTGAAGTTTACTCTTAAGAATGCAATATCTGTTTCAAAAAGAGTGTCAACATCCGGACCACCCGCTCCAGAATTAATATTTGCGATGCGAATCTGCACCTGATTAAAATAGTCGTTTGTATTAACTAAGGAGAGTAAGTCGCAGGTATCCCACTGAGGTGTTGATCGAGCAGGGAAGTCACATACGTTTTGCCACGTCGAAGTTCCTGGGTTAAACCATTGAATAGTAGCCCCTCCACTCACAGCCGGTTGACGATGGAAGAGTTCAAAATCAAACTGATTAAGAGTAACTCCGACAGGAGTTGTAGGAGGATATGAGATAGTCATGAAGCGTCCAGCTCCTGCATTTTTTCTTCCGACAAACGCTGCATACACACCATCAAAACGGTAGAGTTCATCAAGCTGGTCCACAGAATCGTGTGTCACCGCAGAGCTGGGCAAAATGACTACTTGCAGATCATCAACAGCAGAGTACGAAGAATTCAGGTCTTCCACAAAGGTAAATGTGTACGGACCGGTAAGTATGGATAGATCGTCAGGGACCACCCAATCAAACACCAAGTCTCCAGACGCGCTCGTGACGTTCGATGTGGGTGAGAAAACGAGAGGATTGCCTTCAGGGTCCACACCTGAAACACTTACTGTCTCGCTCATAACCCAGTTTGACCCCACGAAACGTACAACTTCTGAGCGATTATAGAAATTTCCTTCCCGTACACTCGAGATAGTAGGGGTTCGCAGGGTAACATTAAATGTTTTTGAAGCAGTAATCGATGGGTCAGAAGGTTGCCAGGCATCTAGCGTCCACATCCCCAGAGGAGCGTAACTGGGAAGTATGTATGACTCTACGAACTCTCCTGACCCGTCAGTGGTTGCAGTGATTTGCGTTACGAAATTGCTGTTTGCATCAGTGATATTAATATTCACTGTTGTCGATGGATCCCAGATATCAACACCGGAAATGAATACCTCTGATCCTTGAGTGTAGGAAACTCTGTCTGTCTCCAAAGGCTCAATAGCAAAGGTATAATCAATTCGGAACACCATGTAATCAAGATTGAGCGTTGCTGTGCCTGAAGGAGGGCCTCCGGTTCTGACGACTGAACTTTCAATACGAGCCGTAGGATTTGCACCAAAAAAGTCTTCACAAGTCCATGCGAGCGTTGACGTAACATCACACGTTTGCAGTGCTCCATTATTGTTTACCCCGCATGGAAGAGCTGTCCAACTCGCACCATCTGTTCGACTAATACGCATTCTGCGATTATTCGTACTCTCAGTGGCACGATAATCAACAAATACCGCATCAATACTCTCACACTGAGATGCAGGGTCGCGATTAGGATCTGCGAAAAGAGCGTCCACGCCCGTCCGATCACCACGAGAACCAGTATGCGACTCCACTATGCTATCATCGCACCAGATGCGAGCGTCAGCACACGTAGGAGTCGTACTGTAAGTGCCGTCGCACGTGGTAGGACTCCAGTCTCCACTATCTCCTCCTGAAGTACTACACTGTGCTGAAATAGGAATGAGCACCTCATCTTCTACCTCAATAAAGAGCGGGTCTCTTGGATCAAGCGTTGCCGTGTAGACTTGTCCGGGAGTGAGGAACATGACGTGCTCAAACTCGCCAAGACATTCTTGATTTGAGAAATCATAGTCCGTACACTTGAGGAGTTCGCGCCCTTGAGCAACACGCGTAAACGAGTAGTCACTATCAAACTGCGGGTCAATAGCAAAGGAGTCTGCAACTCTTCGATTCGTAAATTGCTGTGCGCGTGCGCGAGCGACTGGCTCAAGACCGACGCGCATCTGCGCAGGGTTTGCGCGGTGAACTACTAATGAGTCAACAGGACCATCCTCAAAGGACATGTGAATCTCAAAATCTCCTGAAGACGTGCGCGCCTGCTCAGGGAGTAGTCCTGATCTGCGCACAGCACCGCTGGCGGGCTCTCGCAACTCAATATTTGCGCGCACAGCTTCTCCGCGAGAGGTGAAGATGAGGTGCGGGCTATCAGCAACTACTTCTTCTGGCTCAATGACATGACTTTCTGCAGTGCGGTATTGATCAATACGCGTTACACGAATCGCGTCTGCAACCACGAACCCGTCTGAACCAGCGTTTGAGATACGAATAGGGGTTTGCTCGTCAAGCCAGTACCTCCCAATGTACCTCCACGCTGAAGGATTCTGTTGATTCACAAGGATGACTTCGTCTCCTATTTCAAAGCGCGTGTTCGATGCGAAGCTTCTATCACCAGGATGCCAAATCTCTACTTCGTAAAACGCGGGAGTGTCAGCAGCAAAGTACTCAACCGCCTTTTGTCCTTTTTGCTCATTCAGGTCGTGCATGTACCCTGCGCCAAAAAATCCTGGTACTTGCGAGGCATCAAACCAGAGTCCCTGTGTGCGTACGCGACTGTCACGATTATCAATGATGGCGTGCGGCTCAAAGGTAGGACTTTCTGCTTGGATTAATGTAGCGATCAGATCAGTGTTTGTCGCGAGAGGCAACCTGAACAAGAGTACTTGCGTATTTGCTTGTTCTGAGAGAACAGCGACTTGCGCGAGCTGCGACTCTCCGCGCTCATCAGGATACTCGACAGCCCAGGTTCCTTGCGGAGCAGTCGTTCGCACAACATACCACTCATGGTCGCGTCCTTGTTGCTCAGAAACCGCTACTTGCAATCCAGGCCGTGCAGGGATGCGTAGTTCGCGGAAGTTATTGGAGTCGTCAGCGTCATCAACCAGCAGCTCGACACGCACGGATAATGCTCCTGATTCCACGGAAAAGGTGTGCTCAGAGACTCCTGGCGCGAGCACGAGCGTGTGTCGTTGCGTATCATCTCCTTGTGCTGTTCGTGTCAGCACTTCAGCGACAACGCTACGCTCACGAGTATCAAAATTGTATGCTGAAAGCGTTACTGAGCGTCCTTGAGCTGCGAGACGAGTGATTGCGACATCATCCTGGTCTGAGAACGCGCTTGGCTGCTCTACCGTGATCGTGTCTACTCGCTCAACGCGCGCTTCTTGAGAGGAGAACTCCCAGTCGATGGTGTGCGATGCCGCGTTTGCTGGCAAGAGAATGTGTGCTACAACTGTTTTGGTCGCTTGCGGGGCGATAAGACCTGTGTCAGGCACGCCGTTAAGATTTGTGTCCGTGAGTCGATTTCCTTGGGCGTCATAGAGCAATACGGTATAGGGACCGTCATACATGATGTCTACCGACACCGGTCTTGTGTGTAGATTCGTGATTGTGCGTGTGAGTACGAGTTGTGTGTTTGCAGTGCCTGTGAGGGATTGATCGCCTAACACCCTGATGGTTTGGTTTGCTGCAATCACTTCAATAGGTGCTGCGATGGTATCTTCAGACTCGATAAGGACGTAGTAGACTCCTTCGGGAAGTTGTACCGTCCATTCAGGGGATGTAAGCGGGCGAGACACGATTTCTTGTAAAGACGCATCAAGCACGATAAGTCGTCCACTCTCGCGAGTCAGTCGCACGGTATCTTGCGCGGTGATAAGAGCGAATTCATCTGCGGAGACATTCTCAATAATACTTTCTGGCCGCGCGTTGAGGAGCACGTGATCTTGCGTTGCGTAGTACGCACTGCCAAAGCGCGCGGGAAACACTCCGAGCGTTGTTGGAAAGATTGCTTGTCTATCTGTTGTCAGACGCATGGCCACATCCCACTCGCCTGTAACAAGCACTCCACGCGAGGATTCATTAAGCACTGGTAGACGAGGAGGCGTGTCCTGTCGGTCTGTGCGAACCTCAAATACTCCGTCTGCTAAGACAGTAGTTTCTGTGTGTTGCAACGCCTCTCCTGCTGCGTTTTGCGCAGAGAGAATTCTGTCAGTAATACCTGGTCGCACAAGTCCTTGCGCAGGGGTTGTTGAGAAGGCATACCATGAACCACTTTGAAAATCATAGGCCACCTCTACGTCTACAGGCACTCCTTGGTCGTCAAGCAGCACAGGTTGTATGCGTACTCCATCGTCATCGAAGACGAGAAGCGTGTTTTGCGTTACTACCAGTTCTTCAGGAGCAGCAGTAAGGACTCCGTCTTGGTAAATGAGGGCGCCTGTTGAAGGTATTGTTTGTCCATAACGAGCAATTATTGGCTCTTGCGTATTCGCTGCCGCAATCATGTCATAGGAGAACGAGTTTGTTGCACGCACAAACACCAAATCATCTCCTACGGGACACGCAATACTGCACGAAGCGCAAGTCTCTTCACACGCCGCAATGGGTTCTTGTTCAGAAAGCACTCCGGGAACTGCAGCCACTACTCGCACGTCATACACGTACTGCACTGGGGACACTACGTCTATGTGCGTTGCGTTCACACTCAAGACGCCTTGGAAGGGTGGTTGGTCTGCTCGGAGCACTGCTTGCTCGGAGAACTCTTGGTCCGCTACACGCACGCGAGCAGTAATTTCATAGTCTCCACGGAGCGGAGCGTATAGTTGCGCAACGTAGGTGCCGTCTCCACGGTTGGTCACGGGAAGCACTGCTCGCGTACCATCAGGGCGCAGCACATCTACTTCTGTTGGTATTGAGAGTACGCGCACGTCTTGTATTGTTGTGCTGACAAGCACATCCACAGTTCCTCCTGGAAGGACTGTTTGTGGAGCGTCGATGCTGATGTGTAGTCCTTGAGCAGCCAGAGCAGTGGGCACAAGCAAGAGCATGAGCAAGAGAAGAAGTGGCCTCATGCGAACACCTTCCCGTAGTCTTGGGGTTTGTCGTCTGAGAGTTCAGAGAAGAGTTGGGAGAGTCGAAGCTCCCCAAGACCTGTTTGTTGTTTTATGGTAGAGAAAGGAATGTGTTGTTTGATTGCGTGCGCGATGTGTGTGTAGCGCAGAATATGTGGAGTTGCTTTGTCAACGCCTCCAGGGAGTTGTTTGAGGTAGTGTTTTACTATTTGCTGAACACGCTTGGGAGTGAGTTGGGGGCTTTGCCGTGTTGCGAACACGAAAGGACTCTCGTGCGAGCGAGCGTAGGAAGTAAGGTCTGAGAAGAGTGTTTTGGTGATAAAGCACGTTCGTCCATTGATGTGGATGTGTGTGGGGGATACATCCTCTTTTCGTATGCTAACAAGTTCAGAAACAGAGCATCCGGTTTGGTATTGCACCTCGATGAGTAGTGCGTCTCGAGGAGCTCTCGCTAGTTCACGTAGCCTGCGAATTTGTTGCTGTGTAAGGTATTCTACCAACTCACTACGAAACTCTCCCAGTTTCTGTTTTTTATACCATTACGAAACTATATAAGGGTATCGAAAACAATCAAGAAATCTATACAAAAACTGATCACAGAAGCTTAAAAGAATTGTGTACTACTTACGGGTAGACGCGCATACGAGTCTGATAAATCACCGGAGGAACGCGGTTGAGCACATACGTTGATCGACCATCCTGAGGGAACAATTTGATCTCAAACTGCGTGTTCTCGCTCAAGCGATTCTGCTCAGTCAAACGGAAATAAATCCATACTGTTTCACCATACTCCAATGCGGCATCGTCATTCCCAACCATGGTCACAGTACAGTAGCGCGTTTCTGGGCGCAACTTTTCAAAACTACAGTCTCCTCTAAACTCATCCGTAATCGTCACGGAACCGGCATCAAGCTGGTTTGCGGACGTGGAATCATCGCGAATATGCACGTATCCACGGACGAATTCGCCATCCGTAATGATCAAATCCTCAACAGTGACGTTCTGTCCGCCAGACGTGATATCAAACGGCAACTCAATCAGATCAGTACCCCCTGTCCGGCTAAAATTAAACTGAAGGGAATTCGTAGCAGTGTCAAGACGCATCTGATCACTGATGCCATCCCCATCCAAATCACCAAAGGGAATCCACGTGCCCGTAATAGGCACATCAGGAGTCAACTCGCGCTCTATCATCGCCCTGTGCGAGAGAGTCGCACTATACGAACCCGTAGGAGTGAAGAAAGATAAGGACGTCGTTCGAAAATTAATCGGTCCAGAAGCAGGTTCAGGCCGCGCAAGAATCTCGATATTGTTTGCAGTCTTCTCAACCACATCTCCCTCCATAAAAATATGCGTGATCTGAATCCCATTAATCAGTCTGCTCTGAGATTGATCACCAATAAGCAGAGCTTTTTGCTGAAGCACACCGCTCGTGGAGATAATGACCCCAGCAGCAACAGCCGCGACGAGAATAGTGGCTATAAAAATAATGAGGGTGCCGATGCCCATGATACCTTTTCGGTTTTTCACGCTGTTGCTACCTACTGTTAATGAGATATTTTCCTTATGAGAAGTATATAAATGTTTCGTGAAACCCGAAAAACCACACAGACAAGCCCAAACCACCTAGAACAGCATAACAAACTCCTTGAAGTCGCGTGCCAAGACACGTTTATTTAAAAATAGCACCTGCTTTCCCTACCACATGGAGCGCGCACAAACGCCAAGAAGACAAACCGATATCGACGTTAAAGAAAGCTTTGCCACACACTACAAAGAACTCCTACAAGACAAGTATGAAACCTTCATGGAGTGCAACCACCACTATCTCCGGCGAGCGCTACGCATAAACACGCTCAAAGCAGACCCTGAACGTATCGCAGACCAACTCACACGAGCAGGCTGGCAACTCACCCCAGTACCGTGGTGTGCGCACGCATACTGGATTAGCGGAGAGAGGCGAGACATAGGAAACCTGCTTGAACATCAACTCGGCCACGTCTACATACAAGACCCTGCAAGCATGCTCCCGCCCATTGTGCTTAACCCAAAGCCAGGAGAAACAATCCTTGACATGTGCGCCTCTCCAGGAAGCAAGACCTCACAAGCAGCAGCCATGATGGAAAACACTGGAGTCATCGTCGCAAACGATGTCGAAGCAAAGCGACTCGCGCCCTTGCAAACAAACCTGCAACGACTCGGAGTCATTAATGCAGTGATTACAAAAAAAGACGGGCGAGCATTCAAAAACCAACAATTCGACCGCATCATGATCGATGCGCCCTGCTCAGGAACCGGAACCCTACGAAGATCATTAAAAGGCATAGACATGTTTAACATCAAACAAGTACATAACCTGTCGCGACTACAAAAAGACCTGCTCGCAGCAGGGTGGCAAGCCCTCAAACCAGGAGGAGTAATAACGTACAGCACGTGCACGCTAGAACCACTAGAAAACGAAGTAGTTGTATCAGAATTCTTAGCATCCCACCCACAAGCAACACTCTCAGACATCACACTCGATATTAAACGAGAAGACGCATGGACGGCGCACCCAGAAACAGGAAAAGCACTGCACTCAGAAGTACGAAAGTGCCTGCGCATACACCCGTACACCAACGACACAGAAGGATTTTTTGTGTGCAGAATCCATAAACCAAAAATATTATAACACTACCAGCGAAGAATGTTTCATGAAATGGCACCTCGTAATCTTTGTACTCCTCGCAGCCAGCGTGAACGCAACAGAGTGGTATGTCAGTCCAGACGGAGACGACACTAACCCCGGAACACTCGAGCAACCATTTCGCACATTTTACCCAGCAGTAACGCAAGCACAACCAGGAGACACGATTTATGTGCGAGGAGGAGTGTACACACAAGACCACGCAATGCTTGAGCGAGTACTACGAAGTTCTGGCGCATCAAGCCAAGATGATTGCGACGAAGGATGGTATTACATCTCAGGCACGTGCTATTACGACCGATTAGCACATATCGTCATTGCAAGTCAAGACGATTGGAGGACGAGAGGACGAGCATTTACTGTCTCAGCCGGGACACCAAGCCAACCGATCACCATCACCGCGTATCCATGAGAAACACCGTATTTTGACGCTAGAGAAACGCAGGGCATCTACATAGACAGTCAGCACTGGATTATCGAAGGAATAACCATGCGAGGATCACGCATCTACTTTCCACGCTCAGGACCGCCCGTTCCTGAGCACATAACAATACGCAACAACAGACTCTATGACTACGGAGATGGAAGCAACCAAGGAAATGTCGGGATGATCAAAATCGATAGAGGAGGAGCGACCAACATATTCATCCACAACAACGTAATACACGACATCTACGATGAGCCGGACGGCAGCTGGGATGCAACCATTAACGCGCAACACTTTGCAGCCGTGACCACGCTCTCATCAGAAGCCTATGAAGGAATCGAAGCAGCAAGCACAGGATACATCGAAATCATCAACAATACCATCTTTAACGTGCCGCAAATGGTCTACTTCAAAAACCCCGCGATTGGACCCATCAAAATAGAAGGCAACACCATATACAACGCACAAAGTATCGGAATCTGGGCTTCAAGCAATATAGAGTTCACAAGAAACCTCGTGTATAACGTGCCACGAATAATCAATAGAGGAGGAGGATCCGGACGTAGCGACCCGCGCATAGACGAAAGAAGTAGCTGGAACTTTACCATTACAGACAACACCTTTGTCGAATCACAGGGTTAACTGCTAGAGGCATTCAGGGAGGCCACCGCATCCACAGCAACGTCATCACAGGATTCAGAGACGAATACAGTCACACAGGATGGGGAGCAGAGAGGGTGCTGTATATGAGAGAGGAAACAGCCGCAGGATTTGATGATCCCAACCAGAGCCTTCTCATGACGTGGGAAGTTGATAATAACTGCATCGTCACACAAGCACACGAGCCAGGATATGTGCGACAGCAACTGGAACG
Organism: Candidatus Woesearchaeota archaeon; assembly: GCA_007128245.1. Lineage (GTDB taxonomy): Archaea > Nanobdellota > Nanobdellia > Woesearchaeales > SKIA01 > SKIA01. Next base: position 7,691 of record SKXU01000061.1, on the reverse strand, counting down.
CAACGGCTTTGAACGAAACGATTACACACACGCTCAAGCACAAGAAATCTTTGGGTTTGGAGTACACGATGTACTGATCACAGGACAAGACCCTCTCTCGCCGTTTGTGAACCCGCAAGCACACGACTACCGCATACAACAAGGACATCCATGCGAAGGGTTCGGAGCGAATCGCGCGCCGAGAGTGCGCGGAGACCTCACAGGAGATGGACTTGTTACCCTGCAAGATTTGTTGCTTCTCGTAGACCAACTAGGAAGACAAGCACCACCTGGAGACCCTGCTGACCTCAACGAAGATGGAATCATAGACTTATTTGACCTAGTAATCGTTGCACGAATGATTGGCAACTAAGTTAGGGAAAGAAATAAAAGAGCGAGAAAAAGTAATGAGTGCATGTTAGACGTCATCGCGCTGGTCGCAGCAGGAGTAGCAATATACAGTTCAGTAAAACACACAGTGAAACTCTGGCATGTTCTTGTCATCGCGTGCGCATCACTGATTCTGGTACTCTCTGCAGTTATCCCCTCGCAATTTTTTCTCATACAAACATTTTGGATACTCTTTGTCGCAGGAATAGGAGTAGGCCTTGTCTCGCTCATAGTCTCATACAAATACCGTGCGCTCATAGAACAAGAGCAGATCGTAAGAAACAAAAAAGAGTGGGAACAACGCTTTAAGCAAGAAGCAAAACAAGAAAAAATTGAACAAGAACAGACGGAAGATGCACTGCTTCGAGAAATCCGAGAGCATCCTGAAGAAACAGTTGAGCGCATCCGCAGGCTCCTAACCAAAGAAAACACTGAGCTCGATGCGTTCCTGAACACACTGCCGCAAGAGAATCGAACCCAAGTAGCAGTCGCAATAACTGCTGTCGAAAGCGTAATTCAAGAAGAACAAATAACGCCGTACGCACAGGAAATCATACACTATATTCTCAACCCAGAAGATCACAAAAGACTTCAAAAACACACCGAACAGATTTTTACACAGTAGCAACGCTTATATAAATACGCACAGAAAAAACGTGTGGAGAGGGAGAGTAAGGTGGAGTACTACGAAAAAACAGTAGAGAAACTCACAAAAGAATTCCGCACATCAACACAAGGACTTACGCAGCACGCAGTTGATGAGCAACGCCAAAGATACGGAAAAAACCGGCTGAGAGAAAAAAAACGAGAGCACTGGACCGTCACCTTCCTCAGACAATTCAAGAGCATCCTCATCTACATTTTATTCGCAGCAGCAGTCATTAGCCTTGCAGTCGGAAAACACATCGACGCAGGAGTCATCTTCTTTATTTTAGTACTGAACGGAACAATAGGGTTTGTTCAAGAACGAAAAGCCCAAGCCAGTATTCACGCCCTCGAAAAACTCACCTCAGCACAAGCAACAGTACTGCGAGAGGGCAAAACACTGCGCATACAAGCAGAAGAACTCGTGCCAGGAGACATCATCATCCTAGAAACAGGAGACAAAGTTCCTGCGGACGCGCGCATCATCAAAGCAACACTACTAGAAGTTCAAGAAGGCATGCTCACAGGAGAGAGTGCTACTGTGAGAAAAACAGCCACGACACTCAGCGGCCGACAAGCTATTGGCGACCAAGAAAACATGGTCTTTTCAGGAACAAACATTACCAAAGGCAGAGGACAAGCACTCGTTATTGCCACAGGAATGAAGACAGAAATTGGGAAAATAGCGCAACTCGTACAAGAAGCCCCAACAGATAAAACACACCTAGAACACGAACTTGATAAACTCGGAGCCTGGATTGGGAAAGTAGTGCTGAGCATATGTGCAGGGATCTTTGTCGTGCTCGCAATCATCTTGCAAAGCATTGTCGAGCCGCTTATGCTCGCAGTAACCATGGCTGTATCAGCAATCCCAGAAGGATTGCCAGTCGTCGTCACCATAGCACTCGCTATCGGGACAGAGCGCATGGTAGCAAAGAATGCGCTCATCAAAAAACTCGTGAGCGTAGAAACCCTTGGCAGCACCACAGTCATTTGCACAGACAAAACAGGGACGCTCACAAAAAATGAGATGACAGTAGTGGCGGTGAGCACGGAATGGGGGCAAGGAGAGGTTACGGGCACAGGATACGCTCCTCACGGAGAAATACACGCAGAAGTACCCGCACTCCTCATACAGACTGCGTGCCTGTGCAACGACGCAACCCTGCAAGACGACCACGCAATCATCGGAGACCCCACAGAGGCCTGTCTTATTACGCTCACACGAAAGGCATCAGAAGACGAGAAAACCTTGCTGCGCGCACACCCGCGCATCGGAGAAATACCGTTTACAAGCGAGCGCAAACGGATGACCACCATCAATGCGTACGACCAACAGCTCATCGCACACACCAAAGGAGCAGTAGACGTTCTTCTTGAGCACTGCACGCGCATCCTCACCCCACAAGGAGAACGAGAGCTTACAAACGAAGATAAAAAACGTATCCTCGCACAAAACGACACCTATGCGCACAAAGCCCTGCGAGTACTCGGATTCGCATACAAAGACATAGAGCGTAAACAAGAATATGACGAGCAAGACGAGAAAGAACTCACCTTTATCGGCATGGTAGGAATACGAGACCCTCCACGAGAAGAAGTAAAACAAGCCATACTCACGTGCGAGAGCGCAGGAATACGCGTGGTTATGATCACGGGAGACCACGAAAACACCGCCACAGCAATTGCTCGCGAGCTAGGAATCCCCGGCAGAGTAGTGCGCGGAGAAGAAATAACGGACATGCAACTGCACGAAATAGCAGACGTAGGAGTATTCGCCAGAGTAAACCCTGAACACAAAATGCGCATCGTTGACGCGCTGCGCGAGCAAGGAGAAATCGTGGCAATGACAGGAGACGGAGTCAATGACGCACCAGCACTCAAACACGCCGATATCGGAGTGGCAATGGGCGTGCAAGGAACAGAAGTCGCCAAAGAAAGCGCAGACATGATACTCACTGACGATAACTTCGCAAGCATCGTGGAGGCGGTGCACGAAGGAAGAAGCATTTATACAAACATAAAAAAATTTGTGAGCTACCTCCTCTCATCAAACCTTGGAGAAATACTCGCCATCGTACTCGTACTCCTATTTATTCGTCAAGAAGGAAGCATCGTCATTCCTCTCACCGCCACCATGATTCTGCTTATGAATCTTGTCACGGACGGCCTGCCAGCACTCGCGCTCAGCGTAGACCCCGCTCACGGAGGAATTATGCGTCAGAAGCCACGAGACCCAAAAGCAGCGCTGCTCACAAGAAACCTGCTCATCAACACCGCAGTCATCGGCCTGCTCATCGGCGTGTGCGCAGCGCTCGCGTTCTGGTGGGCAATAGGAAGATACGAAACCCTCGCACACGCACAAACAATCGCGCTTACCGTGCTCGTAGCGCTTCAAATAGTACGTATCGCAATGATACGACAGCAATATGGAACGCCATTTTTCACAAATGCATGGCTATTGTACGCACTGGTAGCAGTCATTGCAATTCAAGCAGCCATCATTTATGTGCCCGCGTTCAACACACTTATTGGCACGGCACCACTACTCATGGTGGACTGGGGAGTCATCGCCTTTGCAACGCTTGCGTGCTATCTTGTAGGAACCCTTCTCAGTCACCTGCTCGTGCGCGTTGTCGGGCAAGACAATTGAACTTGCTCCTTGCACGTAGTCAATACTTTTATAAATCGTGTCTAAATCCACGATAGTAGTAGACCATGGAAGCGATACTCAAAGAGATTTTCGACATCGAACGCAAGCACGCACTAGGAATAGAGCAAGCTCGTAAAGAACAAGAATCGCTTCTCAACAAAGCACGCGACGAAGCACACAAGCTCGTCGAAAAAGAAAAACACGCCATCAACACGCGACGAGAAAACGCTCTTGCGCAACAACGCGTGGAGATGACCAAACAAAAAGAAGCGCTGCTCAAAGAAGCAGAACACGATGTCGAGAAGCTGAATGAGAACGCAGACATTGCTGCGGCCAAAAAGATCATTCTCCAGCTTTTCGAAAAAACAAGCTGATGCTTAGGCCAAAAGAAATGACCAAACTTGTCGCTGTCGGCGGCAAAAAAGACCTCCCAGCAGTAATTGATACGCTGTACTCACTAAAAGCACTCCATATCAAAGAACACCGCCCAGCAGAGTTTGATATCGGAGAACCACTAGAAGTAGCAGACGAGATCTCAGAAGTCATTATCAAAACAGGAGCCATTCTTGCTCTCTGGGACATTGGGAAGGGAGATGCGAGCGCACATTCTGACACAACAAAACAAACCATCAAACAGATACACAAAATACACGCAGTCGTACAAAAACAAGAAGAGCAATTACGGCTTTTGCAAGAAGAATCACAAGAACTCAAAAAACAGTTGCACAACCACAAAGTACTTTCAAAACTCGGAGTAAAAAAAGAGTACACCACGCTAAACACGGTAGACGTACTGACAGGAGTGGTAAAAGACAAATCAGTACTCAAAAAACTCCCTCACAGCACCCACACAGAAATCGCCCATACATACGCAGCAGTAGCAGTACCAAAAGAAGAGCGAGAAGAAATACTCCAAGAAATCACACAAAAAGGATTCACAGAAGTACAGCTAGGCGTGCAAGAAGACGAAAAAGTCCTAAACAAACAGTTTAAGGAAGTCATCGCACAAAAACGCGCTGCAGAACAAGAACTGCTTAACACAAAAAAAGAACACAGCGAGTACGTCCGCAGCGCAGCAGCATACCTTGAGCAAGAAGCAGAAAAAGCAGCTATCCCCCTCACATTCGCAGCATCAGAAAACATGTTTTACGTCACAGGATTTGTGCCCACAGAAGAAGTACTCGTCGTAAAACAAGCACTTGATAAAGCAACGAAAAAACGCATTTTCATACAAACACTTGAGGAAAAAAACCAACTAGAAATACCGATTCAAATGAATCACCCGCAAGTCATCAAAGACTTTCAATTCTTCCAAAACCTGTACGCACTGCCACGCTACAAAGAACTCGACCCCACATTCTTTACCTTCATGACATTCCCACTCCTCTTCGGATTCATGCTCGGAGACATCGGGTACGGAATCATCACACTCATACTCTTTTGGCTCATGAAACGATGGATGCCCGACTACAAAGGATTCTTTAACATCATTATCCTCGCAAGCATCTGGACGATCGTCTTTGGAATATTCTTCGGAAAATTCTTCGGATCAAACTACCTATTCGGATGGGACCTACCAAGACTGTTGCACAGACTCTATGACGTCATGGAAGTACTCTACCTGAGCTTGTTTATCGGAGTGCTGCACATCAACTTCGGCCTTGCAATCGGCTTTTGGAACGAACTCAAAAGCCACGGGATCTGGATGGCAATCCTTGAAAAAGCGAGTTGGTGGATGCTCCAAATAGGTATCTTCTTTGTAGCACTACCCTACGTCGCACAAACACTGAGTGCGCCAGAAACCACGGGACCGTACTGGCTGTTTCAACCAATCATCACGCTCGCAACACTCACTGATCCACTCCAACCATGGCTCGGGTTTGGAATCTTAGCACTGGGAGTTGTTATGATCATCCTCGGAGAGGGAGTGGTCGGAGCAGTAGAGATACCCGCAATCGTGAGTAACATCCTCTCATACGCACGGATGTTTGCGATCGGAATGGCAAAAGCAAGCCTAGCAGTAGTTATTAACAGCTTTGCAAACGGCTTTATGCTCTCAATGGGCTGGTGGGGCCTTATTCCCACAACACTCCTCTTAGTCGTCGGGCACGGAATAAACATTATGCTCGGACTCCTCGGAGGATTCTTACATTCGCTACGACTTCACTACGTGGAGTTTTACTCGCGATTCTACAAAGGAGGGGGTAAAAAATACTCTCCCTTTGGAGCAAAATAGGAGGAAAAAACAAAATGGCAGACATAAACACAGGATTGATCGCAATCAGCGCAGCAACAGCAATAGGTCTTGGAGCATTCGCATCAGCGTGGGCAGAAAAGGCAATTGGTGTAGCAACGATTGGAGCAATGGCCGAAAAAGAAGAACTCTTCGGAAAAGGACTTGTCCTCACAGTAATTCCGGAAACACTCGTTATCTTCGCAATGGTCATCGCAATCCTCATCATCGGAATGGCATAAGGACATGGGACTTGCGGACGTAAAGAAAGGACTAGAGAAACAGCTCAAGCACGAGCGAGCAGCGATTGAGAAAGAAACCGCTGAGCAACGCGAAGAGATACTCGCAGCCGCCAAAGAAGAAATACAAGCGTACAAAGAGCGCGTAGAACAACACACACAAGAAGAAATCTACGTTCTTGAAAGACGCGAAGTAGCTTCAGCCAAGTTGCAAGCAAAAAAACGCGTGCTCCAAGCAAAAAAAGAGCTCATCGACCAAGCATTTGAAAGCGCTCTTGAACACCTCAAGAAGCAATCAGAAAAAGAGCGAGAAGCACTAATTACGCGCCTTGTAGCAGCCGCGCAAAAAGAAATCGACGTCCACACAGTATACCTTGCGCCACAAGACCAAAAACTCCTTACAGGATACGAAACAAAAACAGGAGATATCACTGGAGGAGTTATTTGCGAGAGCAAAGACGGAACACAACGAATCGACCTGAGCGTGCACGCACTGCTCATGCGGATACGAGAACAACACCTCAAGGAGATAGCACACGTACTCTTTTAGCAATGGCATCACGCATAAAACCCCGGTTTAACCCGTACACCTACGTACGCACAAACGTCATGAGAACCTTGCTGCTCAAGCAAGAAGACTATCATAAACTCATGAAGATGAGCGTGACAGAAATAACCAAGTACTTGCAAGACCGGCAATACCGTGAAGATATCAACGCACTAGGAGTACGCTACGAAGGACTAGAACTCCTTGAGCACGCACTAAAAAATAATCTTGAGAGAAGCTTTACGAAACTGCGCCGCATCAGCGACGAAGACATGCTTGAGCTCATTGACGGATACCTTGCCAGGCACGACGTGTGGAATATCAAGACGATATTGCGCGCACTGTACACCAAACAAGACAAAGCAAAAACCAAAGAAATGCTCTTAGTAACCGCAGGCCCTGCAAGCGAGGAGTTCCTCTTAGGACTGCTCAATCAAAAAAGCTTTGAGGACGCCGTGCACATGCTCCAAAAGAGCAAGTGGAAGAGCGCAGTAGACGGCAAAGAAGGCCTTATGCAAATAGAAAACGGCCTGGACACGCAGTACTACCGCGAACTCCTCGAAATCGCGGACAGACTCTCAAGCGAAGGAGCACTCTTTAAGCGCTTTATCGTGACAGAAATCGAGATTCTCAACTTACTCGTCATCATGCGAATGGTACGAGAAGAAGTAGACGCAGAAGACATCAAGAAACTCTTGTTCTGGGTGAGTGGGTCGCGCCTTAATCCGCTCTTTGATGAACTCGTCACGAAAACGAGTGTTGAAGAAATTGTTCAGGCATGCCAGAACACCTTGTTTAAAGAAGCACTCAACAGAGGACTTGCAGGATACGAAAAGACGCGCTCACTCGTTGAGATGGAGCGAGAACTCAGAAGATATCTGTTGCGCATATCAGCACAGTTTAGCCGCAAAGGAGTGCTCACGTTTAATGTTGTGCTCGGATACATGTTTGAGAAAGAACAAGAAGCACGCAATATTCGCGTCATCATGAAAGGACGAGAACTCG
>SKXU01000027.1 GCA_007128245.1 Candidatus Woesearchaeota archaeon | reverse complement strand
GGCTTTGGCAGCACAGGTTCACACTAGCGTCTTCTGAGGAGAACCCTTACCACCAAGAACGACGCGAAGCTCATTAAGGTATTCTTCCCAACCAGTCCCTCCTCGACGCAAGAAATAGCTCGGATGAGGAACGATGTAGCGCGTACCAAACAACCGTCCACTCTCTTTTAAGATACTTTTTTTCTTCGGAAAAAACACGTTCATCGCAAACCGTCCCACACACACCACGTACTCTGGCTTGAGCAAATCAAGTTGCTCATGCAAAAACGGTTCGCACGCAGCAACTTCTTCTTTGGTCGGGTCACGGTTTTCGGGCGGGCGACACTTCACAATATTCGTGATGTAATACGCATCTTTTGATAATCCCAAATACGCAATCCACTCATCAAGGAGCTTTCCTGAGCGACCAACAAAAGGCAATCCTAAACGATCTTCTTCAGCACCAGGCGCTTCGCCAACGAACACGACGCGTGGACTGCGCCCGCCGCGACCAATCACCAGCCGAGAACCAGGATACAATGACGCACAAGCAGACGTGCGAAGACGCTCCTCAAAAGATTCCCAAGTCATACTATGCTCACAGAGATGGCGCTTTAAGAATGTTGCTGCATAAACGCAAGCGCATCATTAACGCTTCCACCCTCATACAAGATGCGCTCAATAGCCCGTGCAAACGCGAAGGGACGAGGATGCTGCCAGACAGTGCGACCAAACGCCACTCCGCTCCCGCCAGAGGCAAGAACGTTGCGTACCATCTCAAATACTCCTCGCTCATCAAGACCCTCAGGATCAGCAGCGACGACCTTCACGCGTCCAGCACACTCAGTCACCCAAGAAAACCCGGGGACGTCACCATTATACTTTACCTTCACAAAATCAGCGCCGAGCTCTAACGCAATACGAGCGGCGTACGCAATGGTGTCTGAGTTAGACTCCACAACTCCCTCTCCGCGAGGATACATGTAGGCAATAACAGGAAGGTTGTAATCGTGGGCTTGTTCAACAATGCGACCAAACTCTGCAAACATTTCAGGCTCAGCAGGACTTCCATCATAAATCGTATACGCAACTGCGGCGGCACCAAGCTTTACTGCGCGCTCAACAGAACAAAATTGTTTCGCAACAGGATTCGCAAGACCAAGTTCCGAGCGGCCATTGAGTTTGACAATGAGCGGAACATCACGATACGCTTTATGATAATACTTATCAGCAACACCAGGTGTGAGTACCACAGCAGAAAAACGTGCTTCAAGCGCCAGATGCAAGAGCGGCTCAGGATCAACAGTGTTACGCGTAAACACGCGAGGACCATGCTCAAGACCTTGGTCTAAACACAGAAAAAACGCGTGTTTATCACGAAGAATCTTGTTTAGATTAGCTACCACTCACTCTCACCTCTACACCATACGCTCCCTTGATGGTATTTAAATGTTGTTTTTCACCACTTCTCGCGTGTCGCTCTCAACAAGCAGCCTTGCCTCATCAAAAGAGAGCAACCCGTTTTTGGGGCCGATATGTGAGATAAGACTCTCAGCATTCACAAAAGCGAGTCGAAGACTCTCCTCTGCAGAAAGTCCTTGGATGAGCCCAGCAAGAAAGCTTGATGCAAAGCAATCCCCTGCTCCTGTGGTCTCCACAACAGTCACGTCTGTACGAGGAGCAGCAGAATACAGGGTGTCAGCATACAAGAGCGTAGCTCCACGAGAACCATCAGTGATGAGTACTATCTCGCACCCGCTCTGGCGCAGACGACGACACAACTCCGCACACGAATCGCTCTTTCCCACGAGTGCCTCCGCTTCTTCTTTATTCATAATCACCACTTGTGCACTCGTCAGAGGCTCTTTGAGGGCGTCAAAACCCAGTTGCGCTTGATAAATGCTGGGGTTGAACGCAAGAGCAATGTCGTGTGCGCGGGCATAACGCATGAGCTCAATCATCGTCCAAAAACTCTTGCCTACCATTGAAGGGAAATACCACCACGTAGCGCGCACGGATGCAAGGTCGAGGTCTGCAAACGAGAGCTCGTCCGAGGAACCTTTATACACCAAGATCGTTCTATCCGCAAGGCGTGTTGAATCTAACACGATACTCATATTCGTTGAGACATGTGTGCGCGTGCCAACAAAATCAATACCTTCATGGCCCAGCCAATCAACAACATTGTTTCCGTGCTCATCCTCTCCGAGACAACCACAATACGCCGTGCGCAGACCAAACCGCCGAAACGCGGTAGCAGTATTGGTTCCTCCGCCACCAATATCGATGTGTGGCTCCTTGATAAGAATCTTCTCGCCCGTGGGGTAGGCGATGAGCTTTTCTTCGCCTTGACTGGTGTGCAAGGTCAGCCCACGCTCACGCTCAGTCTCAACAAAAAGGTCTATTGTGGCGGAGCCGAACGTTACGACGTCAAACACTAGGTCTTGCCTCCTGCAGGGAATACACTTGCAGGTTGCTCTCTGTCTTGCTGCATCTCTAAGAACTCTTTACAAATGTTCTGGAATTCCATTGATTTATTGATGAGCTGGTCTCGAAAATACACTGTGCGATCCTTATACGACCAGTTCTTCCACCTACTTAGCAAGGTGCGCAAAAAAGCTGTTTTCTTGAACGTGTCAGAATAATTGAGTATGAGATACGAGTCAAAGTTGATAACAAGATTTGTTTGGTACATCTTCCATTTACGTCCCTTGTGCATGATCTCTTTACGACTCGTCTTATTCGTGCGCATATTAATCTTGAAAAACCACGTAAACTGCTTTTGCTCATTTCCATGCATACCAGGATGCTTGTAGGCACGCCACCAAATGTGATGTTCTTGCATGCCATCAGGGAGGTCACGTTGCCAATACAATGTCTCATAAAAGTTTAGTCCGTTAAAGTCCTTAAACTCCTCATGCTCCATCCAAAAATGTAGTCTCTTATAAAAATCTTTGAGGTGTGTAATGTACTCCATCTCAATCTCAAAGGAATGACACTTAATCTTGTCTTTTTTCGTCCAGTCAAGTGTGTGTGTGGGCATACGTGTATTGCAACGGTTCTGCTATTTAAATATAGGGTGATGAGTGACTAGTAGGGAACGCCCTTTTTACGTGCGCTTTTTAGCGCAGCCACATACCACTCAAATTCACCAAGCATTTTTTCCAGCCGAGAAGTATAGCTTGAATCTTTTAATGAACCGTCATCAGAGAACAGTTCTTGAACGCGAGAAATCGAGAGTGCGATAGGTGTTGAGACTCCACCAAGCTCAGAAATGACTGCACGCAAATGCTCCGCAGCACGTATGCCTCCAAATCCTCCTGCACTGTATGAGATGATACTAAATGGCTTAAAGTAATATTCTTCTAAAAATACGTCAAGAGCATTCTTGATCGCCCCGGAGTAGCTGTGATTATACTCGGGCGTTACGAGCACATACCCATCAGCTGAAATAATGGAATTGCGAAGTACAGACCACTTTTCGTTAGGTTTTTTTTCGGATGTAAACATCCGTTTCATAACGAGCAGTTCATCATATTCAAGCGGGTCTACGACGGTCACTGTGTGACCACGTTCTTTGAGGGCACGTTCAACCCAATGAGCTACTTTGTCTGCGTGCCTGTTTACTCGTACCGATCCGATAAAAACTGCTATGTGTGCCATACAAAGACTAAAGACTCTAATCTATAAGACTCTTTCCACAAGAATCTTTAAATACTCAGTTTTTCATATCTTTTTCATGCAAGAGGTGAAGGAGTCAAAGGAACTTACGTTTGGACTCTATGATGGGGCGTTAGTCACATTAGGATTACTGAGTGGCCTTACAGGAGCAGGCATTGCTACTGCGACGCTGGGCTTGGTTGGAGCAGTGAGTGTTGCTTCCGGGGGATTAGCTTTAGGAGTGGTTTCTTACACCGCAGCACAAAGTCACCGTGCATACACACAAGCAGTGTATGAGCTTGAGCGCGCAGAAATTGAGGAGCATCCTGCGCGGGAAAAAGAGCGTGTGAAAGAGGCGCTTGCGAAAAAAGGTCTGCGCGGCCAATCCTTGCGAGAAGCCACTGATGAGATTACCGAAGAAAAAGATCACTGGGCGCACTTTTTTGTGGAGCAACGATTTGGAACCGCTCCTGAGAAACCCATGAGCTCGTGGCTTGTCGGAGGAATTACTGGTTTAAGCTATGCAATAGCGGGACTTGTGACCTTAGCTCCTTTTTTCGTGCTTGCACAACCATTTGCGATTATTCTTTCTGCGCTGATAGCGCTAGGAGTGACGGTGTATGCGGGCGTGAAGAAGACTGTCTTTACACATAGAAATCCGATGCTGGCAGGAATTGAGAGCGCAACAACCACTGCCATCGTTGTGGCAGTGAGTTTTGTTGTTGGCTCATTACTACAAGTGTTTATTTAGACAAAAAGTGCTGCGTGTTGCGCTTCGAGTTTTCCGAGTCTGTTCGTCATTTGTTGCTCAACTTTGTCAAGAACGTTTTTTAGACTCTGAAGTGCTCCAAATGACCAATCATCCGCGTAGTACCTGCCTCTGTTTGTTACAAGAAGCGCTCTCCAGCGATATGACTGTAGCGCTTGATTGGTTTCTTTTTGTGTTTGAACGTCTAGGTGAAGGTACGCTGTATCAACAACATGCCTAATACGCGCCAAAAAATCCTCTGCCTCCTTAATCGCGTATTGTTGGTTTGTTGTTGACAGCACTCCCCCATGTGACATGTCAACGTGCATTGCTCTCATTCCCTCATCTTGTTTTTGTGTATGTATCATACTCTTCCACCTTGTATCATACAAAGTAATACTTCTATATATTTCTATTGGTTCGCAAAAAAGGAGGAGTACTGCGCAGGGGTGCTAAACTGCACTTGCTCGCCATTAATGAAGATACTCGGGGTGCCGGAAACACCGCGGTCAATACCTTCTTGACGATCCTGACTCACAAGAATCTGTTTTTCACGATTCTCCATGCACGCAGAAAACTGGGACATGTCAAGACCAAGGCCGCGCGCATACCGAGTAATCGTGCTTGGCGTAAGCACTTCTTGATGATCAAACATCACATAATACATGGCCCAAAACCGTCCCTGATCGCGAGCACACTCAGCAGCTTCAGCTGCGTACGCAGAATGAGGAAACTGAGGAAGAGGGAAATGTCGTACGTGTATGTGCACGTTATCGTGCTGCTCACGCACCTGACTCAAGGTAGGAGCGGCAGTGCGGCACGCTGGGCACTGAAAATCATTAAACTTCTCAATCACAAACTCTGCATCAGGATTATCAAAATCAGCATCAAGAAAATCGTATTCCTCAAAACTCACTGTGCGAGACGCATTCAACAAGAACCCAAACACCACAAGCAAGCCAACAATACCAGCGAGCAAATACCAAAAAGCGTTAGAATTCTTTTTCTTGCGTCCCATTCAGCAGCAGAACTGCTGAGCATATATAACTCTTATGCTCAAGTAAGTATTATAAGCAACTACGTAACGATAGTGGTATGCAACTTACTGACGAACAAAAACAAGCATTTGCTCAACAAAAACTCAGTTGCCCCTTCTGTCAAATGATAGAAGGAAAAATTCCCACCCACAAAGTCTACGAGGACGATCACATACTTGCAATTCTTGACATCGCACCCGCAGCAAACGGACACGTGCTGGTCATGCCAAAAGAACACTACCCCATACTACCATTTGTTCCTGAAGAAGAATTTACTGCGCTCTTTAGTCGAGCAAGAGAAATTTCAGAACACCTCAGAAAAGCAATGCT